>NZ_JBHYMF010000006.1:0-84665 GCF_042742855.1 Streptomyces sp. NPDC058877
GGCACCACCGGTCCCAAAGCCCCGTCCGCCACTCGCCAGCGACGCCCCCGGTCGGCGAACAGGAGCAGTCGGACGGCGGACCGGACGCGGACGAGCGGACCGTCGAGTTCCTGGAAGCGCGAGCCCGTCCGAGCACCCGGCCCGGCGGGCGTCCGGCCCGGGCCTCCGTGTTCCGTGCAGCCGTGGGGCTCGTCGAGAGCAGGCTCCGGGCCCCAGGTGCCGTGGTTCCCCGCCAATCGGTCGGACGCGCGCCCCGTACGGGTGAGGCGCGGGCTCCGTCGTGCTTCTCGTCCGCCCGTCGTGACCGAGGATCGCAGGCGGTCGGTGGGCTGAGGTTCCCAGGTCCGTACCGTCCGCCACGACTCGGAAGGGCCACCCGTGCGCATCCTGCTCATTGCCAGCAGCTTCAACAGTCTCACCCAGCGCGTCCTGGTCGAGCTGAGCGATCGGGGGCACGCCGTTTCCGTGGAGGTCACTCTCGACGGGGCCGCCGTGCGTGAGGCCGTGGTGCGCCGTGCGCCCGACCTGGTCGTCGCACCCATGCTGAAGGCCGTCGTGCCCCGCGACGTGTGGACGGCGCACCGCTGCCTCATCGTGCACCCGGGGCCGGTGGGCGACCGGGGGCCGTCCTCCCTGGACCATGCGATCCGCGACGGGGTCGACGAGTGGGGCGTCACCGTCCTCCAGGCCGACGAGGAGATGGACGCGGGGGACGTCTGGGCATCCGTCGCCTTCCGCGTCCCGGAGGTCGGCAAGAGCGATCTGTACCGCAACGAGCTGGCCGATGCCGCCGTCGCCGCCGTGCTCCTCGCCGTCGAGCGGGTCGTCGCCGGCGCGGCGCCGCGTCCCCAGAACGGCGAGATCCGCGTCCGTCCCGCCCTCCGTCAGGAGGCGCGTCGGATCTCATGGGCCGAGGACACCACCGAGACGGTCCTGCGCACCCTGCGGGCCGCCGACTCGCAGCCCGGTGTGCGCGACCGGCTGCTCGGCGCCGAGTGGTTCCTGCACGGCGGCCACGCGGAGGACGGTTTGCGTGGGCAGCCCGGCCGACTGCTCGCCACCCGTGCGGGCGCGGTCTGCCGCGCCACCGTGGACGGTGCGGTGTGGATCCCCGAACTCCGCGCCCGCACGGGCCCCGGCCGGCCGCGTGCCTGCAAGCTCCCCGCCACACTGGCCCTCGCGGGCCGGCTGCCGGAGCTCCCCGAACTCCCGGCATCCCTGGACCCCGGACGCCGGACGGAGCCCGGCAACCGCACCTGGTCCGACATCCGGTACCACGAGCAGGGACCGGTCGGCGTCCTGTCCTTCGCCTTTCCCGGGGGTGCGATGGGCACCGACCAGTGCCGCCGCCTGCGGGGCGCGTACGAGGCCGCCCTCACGCGCCCCACCTCCGTCCTGGTGCTCGGCGGACAGCGCGACTTCTTCTCCAACGGCATCCACTTGCACGTCATCGAGGCGGCGGCCGACCCGGCAGCGGAGTCCTGGGCCAACATCAACGCCCTCAACGACCTGGTCGAGGCGGTCCTCACCACGACCGACCGCCTCGTCATCAGCGCGATCGGCGGCAATGCCGCCGCGGGCGGGGTGATGCTCGCGCTGACCGCCGACGAGGTCTGGTGCCGATCGGGTGCGGTGCTCAATCCGCACTACCGGCGCATGGGCCTGTACGGATCGGAGTACTGGACCCGCACCCTGCCCGGGAAGGTGGGCGAGGCACCGGCCGCGCGGCTCGTCGACGAGGCCCGACCGGTGTCCGCGACGGCCTCGCTCGCCATGGGGCTGGTCGACCGGGTCATCGACTGCGGCCCGGGGGAGTTCGCCGACGAAATCACCCGATTGGCCCTCCGTCTGGCGTCCCGCGACCGCCTCCAGCCGCGCATCGCGGCGAAGAAGGCGGAGCACGAGCGACTGGAATCCGTCGCTCCCCTTGCGGCCCACCGCGAGCAGGAGCTCTCCCGGATGCGGCGGACCTTCGACGACCCCACCGCGAGCTATCACGTGCTGCGCCGCTCCTTCGTCCGGAAGGAGGCCCCCCGGCGGCCGTGCCCGGACGGCCCAGGTGCGGGCGCGGACGGATCGGTCGACTGTTAAGCAAGACCTAGGCCCTGAACGAGGCCTTCGCCCCACCCCTCCTCAGGAGGCGACTCATGAACGCAGCAAAGCCGGCCCCGGTCGAGGACCGGGCTGCCGCACCCGGCAGCGAAGAGAAGCCGATCCACATCCTCTGGATCAACGCGGGTCTGAGCTGCGACGGCGACTCGGTGGCCCTGACCGCCGCCATGCAGCCCAGCATCGAGGAGATCGCCCTCGCGGGGCTGCCGGGGTTGCCCAGGATCGCGGTCCACTGGCCACTGATCGACTTCGAGTGCGGCCCGGTGGGCGGAGCCGACACGTTCATCGAGTGGTTCTTCAAGGGCGAGCGGGGCGAGATCGACCCGTTCGTACTGGTCGTGGAGGGGTCGATCCCCAACGAGGCCATCAAGCAAGAGGGCTACTGGAGCGGCTTCGGCGACGACCCGGAGACCGGCCAGCCCATCACCACGAGCGAATGGATCGACCGGCTGGCCCCCAAGGCGCTCGCGGTGGTCGCGATCGGCACCTGCGCCACGTACGGCGGCATCCACGCCATGGCGGGCAACCCGACCGGTGCGATGGGGCTCCCTGACTACCTGGGCTGGGACTGGAAGTCGCACGCCGGCATCCCCATCGTGTGCGTGCCCGGCTGCCCGATCCAGCCGGACAACTTCGCGGAGACGCTGACCTACCTGCTCTATCAGGCGGTCGGCTCCGCACCCATGATTCCGCTGGACGACAAGCTCCGTCCGACCTGGCTGTTCGGGGCGACGGTGCACGAGGGCTGCGACCGGGCCGGCTACTACGAGCAGGGCCAGTTCGCCTCGACGTACGACTCGCCCAAGTGCCTGGTCAAGCTGGGGTGCTGGGGGCCGGTCGTCAAGTGCAACGTCCCCAAGCGCGGCTGGATCAACGGTGTCGGCGGCTGTCCGAACGTCGGCGGCATCTGCATCGCGTGCACCATGCCCGGTTTCCCGGACAAGTTCATGCCGTTCATGGACGAACCCCCCGGAGGCAAGGTCTCCAGCACCGCCAGCGGCGTGTACGGCTCCGTCATCCGCCGCCTGCGGTCCATCACGGCCAGGACCGTGGACAAGGAGCCGAAGTGGCGGCACACCGGTGAGCGCATCACCACCGGCTACCGGCCGCCCTGGTGACGGCGACGTCATCGCACCACCCCCCCATCCACCCCACTGTTCGCGAAGTCGAAGAGCTGACGAAGGGCACTGCAACGACCATGGCATCTCCGGCGAAGACGACGGGTGACGGCTCCGGACTGGTGGAGATGGCCTGGGACCCCATCACCCGGATCGTGGGCAGCCTCGGCATCCACACCAAGATCGACTTCAAGCAGAAGCGCGTCGCGGAGTGTTACAGCACGTCCTCCGTCTTCCGCGGCTACAGCGTCTTCATGCGGGGCAAGGACCCCCGCGACGCGCACTTCATCACCAGCCGCATCTGCGGCATCTGCGGTGACAACCACGCCACCTGCTCCGTGTACGCGCAGAACATGGCGTACGGTGTGAAACCCCCGCACCTCGGCGAATGGGTCATCAACCTCGGTGAGTCCGCGGAGTACATGTTCGACCACAACATCTTCCAGGAGAACCTGGTCGGGGTCGACTACTGCGAGAAGATGGTCCGCGAGACCAACCCCGGGGTCCTGGAGCTCGCCGAGCGCACCGAGGCGCCGCACGCCGCCGAGCACGGCTACCGCACGATCGCCGACATCATGCGCTCCCTCAACCCGCTCGAGGGCGAGTTCTACCGTGAGGCGCTCCAGGTCAGCCGCTACACCCGGGAGATGTTCTGCCTGATGGAGGGACGACACGTCCACCCCTCCACGCTCTACCCCGGCGGTGTCGGCACGGTCGCCTCCGTGCAGCTGTTCACCGACTACATGAGCCGCCTCATGCGCTACGTGGAGTTCATGAAGCGGGTCGTTCCGCTCCACGACGACCTCTTCGACTTCTTCTACGAAGCCCTGCCCGGCTACGAGGAGGTCGGCCGCCGCCGCGTCCTGCTCGGCTGTTGGGGCGCGCTCAACGATCCCGAGCACTGCGACTTCACCTACGCCAACATGACCGACTGGGGCCGGCGGATGTTCGTCACCCCCGGTGTGGTCGTCGACGGCAAACTGGTCACCAATGACCTCACCGAGATCAACCTCGGCATCCGCATCCTGCTCGGCAGCTCGTACTACGAGGACTGGCAGGGACAGGAGCAGTTCGTCACCCACGATCCGCTGGGCAACCCGGTCGACCCGCGCCACCCCTGGAACCAGCACACCATTCCGTCCCCGCAGAAGCGGAACTTCGACGACAAGTACAGCTGGGTCATGTCCCCGCGCTGGTTCGACGGCAAGGACCACCTGGCGCTCGACACCGGCGGCGGCCCCCTCGCACGCCTGTGGTCCACCGCACTCTCCGGCCTCGTCGACATCGGCTACGTCAAGGCCACCGGACACAGCGTCGTCATCAACCTCCCCCGCACGATGACCAAGCCGGAGACCACCTTCGAGTGGAAGATCCCGCAGTGGAGCAACGCCCTGGAGCGCAACCGCGCCCGCACCTACTTCCAGGCGTACGCCGCCGCCGTGGCCCTGCACTGCGCCGAGAAGGGCCTGGAGGAGGTGCGCGCCGGACGCACGCAGACCTGGGAGAAGTTCGACGTGCCGGACGAGTCCATCGGAGTCGGCTTCACCGAGGCCGTACGGGGCGTCCTCTCACACCACATGGTGATCAGGGACGGCAAGATCGCCAACTACCACCCCTACCCGCCGACGCCGTGGAACGCCTCCACGCGGGACACGTTCGGGACCCCCGGCCCGTACGAGGACGCCGTGCAGAACACCCCGATCTTCGAGGAGAACCCGCCCGAGACCTTCAAGGGCATCGACATCATGCGCGCCGTGCGCAGCTTCGACCCCTGCCTGCCGTGCGGCGTCCACATGTACACGGGCAACGGCAAGACCGTGAAGCAGATGCACATGCCCACCGGCCTGAGCGGCCTGGCCGGATGAGCACGACCACCGCCGAACAGGCGGGCCGGCGCGTCGAAGAGGTCCTGGACCGGCTGGCGGAGAACGGCGACGCCCAAGCCTGCGCTGCGGCGGAGGAAGTGGTGCGCGTCCTCATGGAGTTCTACGGCAGCGGCATCGCCCGCGTCCTCGACCTCCTCGGCCGCCCCGTCACCCGTCCGCCCGCCGATCCGCTCGGTCCGCTGCTCGCGGACGACCTCGTGGCGAGCCTCCTCAACCTGCACGGACTGCATCCGGAGGACGTGCCCACCCGCATCGACCGCGCCCTCTCCGCCCTGCCGCAGGCGGTGGAGAACGTCGGATTCGATCCGTCGACGGGCATGCTGCGGCTGCGCGTCACCGCCTCGACCGGCTGCGGCTGCTCCGGCACCCGGGAGTCCCTCCGACAGGCTGCCGTCGACGCCCTCGCCTGCTTCGCCCCCGAGGTCACCGAGGTAGAGCTCGAAAGCGGTGCCCCGCGCGAACCGGTGCTGCTCCAGATCGAAACCCGTCCGTCGCCCGCGCCCGCGGACGACCGCTCATCGGCCGCCCTGTGATCGGGCCGCCGAACGGCTCCGTGCGGCCCCCGGGACCCACCGGACTGCGCCGGTTCACCACCCCCCGCCCGCCCCGCGAAGAGCGCTGCGAACTCTGCGGCGCCCCACTGGCGGCCGAGCAGCGCCATCCGCACCTCGTCGACACGGACCGACGGGCCCTGGTCTGTGCCTGCGGCCCCTGCGCACAGCTCATGGACCGCTCTGCCGCCTCCCCCGGAAGGTTCCGTGCGGTCCCCGGCCGCTTCCTGAGCGACCCCGACCACCGGATCGACGACCGGGCGTGGGAGTCCCTGCGCATCCCGGTCTCGGTGGCGTTCTTCTTCCACAACTCGACCCTCGACCGACCGGTGGTGCTCTACCCGAGCCCCGCCGGAGCCACCGAGAGCGAACCGGACGAAGAGGCCTGGCGGTCCTTCCTCGACGCCACCCGGCTCGCCGCCCTCCTCGACCCCGACGTGGAAGCCCTGCTGCTGCGCCGTCACCAAGGCCGTACCGAGTGCTTCCTCGTCCCGATCGACCTCTGCTACGAACTCGTGGGCCGCATGCGACTGCACTGGCAGGGCTTCGACGGAGGGGCCAAGGCACGAGCAGCCCTCGACGCCCTCTTCGCCCATGTCCGCGGCCTGGCCAGGGAGCCACAGGGGAGCAGGCCGTGACCGAATTCTCCTTCCACTGCACCGACGTCCGTGCCGACGCCCATGCGGCCGGGCCCACGCTGGTGTTCCGGCTCCGGATCACCGCCGGCGGCGGCACCCGGGTCCACGCCATGGCCCTGCGCTGCCAGATCCGCATCGAACCCGCCCGGCGCGGCTACGACGACCAGGAGGCCGAGGCCCTGGGCGACCTCTTCGGAGAACGCTCCCGGTGGGGCAGCAGCCTCAACCCGGTCCAGTTCGCCCAGGCCTCCGTCATGGTGCCCGGCTTCACCGACGAGATCGAGACCGACCTCGTCGTGCCGTGCACCTATGACACCGACATCGCCGCCTCCCGCTACTTCCGGGCGCTCTCCGACGGGGACGTCCCGCTCCTGCTGCTGTTCTCCGGAACCGCCTTCACCGGTGCGGGCGGCTTCCACGTCGAGCCGGTTCCCTGGGACAAGGAGGTCTCCCACCGCATGCCCGTGAAGGTGTGGAGGGAGATGATCGACCAGCACTTCCCGGGCTGCGGATGGGTTCGGCTCTCCGGCAGCGCGATGGACGCCCTGCTCGCCTACCGATCGCGTCGGGCCCTCCCGTCCTGGGAGGCCACCGTCGAGTCCCTGCTCGAAGCGGCAGGGGAGAGGACACGATGACCACAGCCGCCTTCACCGCCGACACCGAGGCCCGGTTCGCCGTCGCCCGGCACGTCGCCGACGCGGTCCTCTTCGAGGGGTACGTCCTCTACCCGTACCGCGCGTCCGCCGCGAAGAACCGGCTCCGCTGGCAGTTCGGGGTCCTGGTGCCCCCGTCCTGGAGCGCCGCCACCGAAGAACACGACTTCCAGCTCACCGAGTGCCTGATGGAGCCCAGGACCGGCGCCGAACTCGCCGTGGAGCTCCGCTTCCTGCGTGCCCAGCGGCGCACCGTCGAGGAGCTCAGCCCGGACGGGACCTTCACGCCGACCGGCGAGCTCCACCTGGCCGACCGGGTCCTGGTGGACTGGGACGAGGGCGTCGAGGAGCGCGTCACCCTCGCCGTCGCCGTCGGCGACCTGAGGGGTGACGGCACCGTCCTGCCCTTCGCCCGACCCGCCGCCGAGGAGGTGGAGGAGGTCACCGGCCCCGACGGACGCCTCCTCGGCCGGCTCGTGCGCCGCCGCGAGCACGTCAGCGGCACCCTGCGGATCTCGGCGGCCGAACTCGACGGCCCGTACCGCGTCGAGCGCCTCTCGGTCACCGTGGAGAACACCAGCACCTGGACCGCCGGACAGGGCGCCGACCGCCACGCGGCGCTCCCGCACTCCCTCGTCGCCACGCACGTCCTGCTCCGCCTCGACGCGGGGTCGTTCCTGTCGATGACCGACCCGCCGGAATGGGCCGGGGGCGCCGTCGCAGCCTGCCGCAACCTGCGCACCTGGCCCGTCCTGGCCGGCGAACCCGACCACGACGACCTGATGCTCTCCTCGCCGATCATCCTTGAGGACCACCCGGCCATTGCGCCCGAGAGCCCCGGCGCCCTCTACGACGCGACCGAGATCGACGAGATCCTGGCCCTGCGCACGGCGGCCCTCACCGACGAGGAGAAGCGCGAAGCGAGGGGAACCGACGCCCGCGCAGCGGCGGTGATCGAGCTCGCGGACACCATGCCCCCCGAAGTCCTCGAACGCCTGCACGGCGCGGTGCGCAGCCTGCGGACCGTCACCGGGCCTCCGAAGCCGGCCGGCAACGTCCTCGAACCGGAGACTCCCTGGTGGGACCCGGGCGGGGACACCGGCGTCGACCCGGGCAGCGACCATGTCCTCGTCGACGGACGTGCGGTCCGTGCCGGCAGCAGGGTCCTCCTGCGCCCCCGGCTGCGCCGCACCGACGCCCAGGACCTGTTCCTCGACGGGCGCAGCGCGTTGGTCGAAGCGGTGCTCCACGACGTCGACGGTGGGATCCACATCGCGGTGACCGTGGAGGACGACCCGGGCGCCGACGTCCGCCGGGAACAGGGCCGGTTCCTCTACTTCCAGCCGGACGAGGTCGAAGCCCGGGAGGACGCGTGAGCACCCCCGCGTCCGGCGCCCCGAGGCCCCGCACCCTCGTGGCCGGGGTGGGCAACGTCTTCCTCGGCGACGACGGCTTCGGCGTGGAGACCCTGCGAAGGCTCACCCGGGAGGAACTCCCCGCCTCCGTCGAACTGGCCGACGTCGGCGTCCGGGGCGTCCACCTCGCCTATGAACTCCTCGACGGCTGGGACGCCCTCGTCCTCGTCGACGTCACCGCGCGCGGCGGGGAACCAGGCACGCTCTACCTGATCGACGCCTCGGCGCCCGGTGACCGCGGCACCGAGCCCGTGCCCCTGGACGGCCACCGGATGACGCCCGACGCCGTCCTCGCCCTGCTCGACACCCTGTGCGCGGGAACCGGCGCAGCACCTCCACGACGGATCCTCGTCGTCGGCTGCGAACCGGCCTGCCTCGACGAAGGCATCGGACTCAGCCCGCAGGTCGCCGCTGCCGTGCCCGAAGCGGTGCGGATGGTGACCGAACTGGTCCGCCAGGAAGCCGTCGTATGAACACCGAAACGGAGAGCACCATGCACAGGAGCGTCATCGGCGCCGCCGTCGCCCTGGCCGTCGTGGCCGTCGTCGTGAGGGTCCTTCCCGACCTCCGGCGCTATCTGCGCATCAGCAGGATGTGACGCCCGTCGGTGCAGCGGTCCACGGGACGACGCTCCCCGGCCCGGCGCGCCAGCAGCTGCACCGAACGGACGACACCGCCGTGCGGCGCCGGCGCGCCGGGCGGGATCCCGCCGCCACCCGTCCTCTAATGGCGCCCGAGACCCACTCCCGCGCCCAGGACGGAGACCGATGCACGAGATGTCCCTCGCGGTCGCCGTCGTCGACCAGGTCGAGACCGCGGCGAGGGCACGCGGGGCCGTGGGCGTCAGCAGCATCGAGCTGGACGTGGGCGAGCTGGCGGGCGTCGTCGCCGACGCCCTCTCCTTCTGCTTCGAACTCGCCTGCGCCGGAACCGTCGTCGAGGGCGCCGAGCTGATCACCCGTACCGTCCCGGGCACCGCGCGCTGCCAACCGTGTGCCGGGGTCTGGGCGGTCGGCATGCCACCGCGGCTGCTCTGCCCCGGCTGCGGCGCCGCAGCCGACGAACTCGTCTCCGGCCGCGAACTCCAGATCCGGGAGGTCCGTTGGACCGACCCCGGGGCGGCGCGCGAAGAACATCGCCGATCCACCACCGAGGAGAGCTGAGCATGTGCCGAGCAGTCGATCTCCAACGTGCCGTCCTCGCCAAGAACGAGGCCGCGGCACAGATCCTGCGCACCGAACTGACCGCCCGCGGCACCACCGTGGTCAACCTGCTCTCCAGCCCCGGAAGCGGCAAGACCGCCCTGCTGGAGCGGGAACTGCGGCTCGCCGGAGACCGGGGGGTCGGCGCCGCCGCGCTCACCGCCGACCTGGCCACCGAGAACGACGCCCGCCGCCTGGCCCGTTCGGGCGCCCCCGTCAAGCAGGTGCTCACCGACGGCCTCTGCCACCTGGAAGCCGACATGGTCGCCCGGCACCTGCACGACTGGCTGCCCGAGTCCACCCGCCTGCTGTTCGTCGAGAACGTCGGCAACCTCGTCTGCCCCGCCGGCTACGACCTGGGCGAGTCGCTCCGCGTGGTGCTCGCCTCGGTCACCGAGGGGGAGGACAAGCCGCTCAAGTACCCCACCGCGTTCGGCCTCGCCCAGCTGGTGATCGTCACCAAGACCGACATGGCCGAGGCGGCGGAGTTCGACGAAACGGCCTTCCGCGCCCACGTGGAACAGGTCAACCCCGGCGTCGAAGTCCTCCTCAGCTCGGTGCGCGACGGCCGGGGGGCCGGAGCGCTCCTCGACCGGGCCCTCGCGGCTGCCGGGGGGAACGGCGTCCACACCCCGGTGATGGCCCGGGCCGGCGCGTGACCACGGCGCACCCCGGAACCGCACCCGCCACGGCCCCGCGGCGCAGCCGCGTGCTCGTCCGCGGCGTCGTCCAGGGCGTGGGCTTCCGCCCCTTCGTCCACGCCCTCGCCACCGGGCTGCGCCTGTCCGGCCACGTCACCAACACGCCGGACGGCGTCGTCGCGGAGGTCGAGGGCGCCCCCGAGGACGTCGCCGCCTTCTGCGCCCGCCTCGCCCCCGATGCCCCGCCCCTGGCCCGCGTGGAGTCCGTCGAGACGGCCGAGGTGACGGCCAGCGGCGGCAGCGGATTCACGATCGTGCCCTCCCACCGGGGCGGCGCCGTCCGCACCCTCGTCCCGCCGGACACCGCCACCTGCGACGACTGCCTCGCGGAGCTCGCGGACCCGACCGACCGGCGGCATCTGCACCCCTTCATCACCTGCACCCACTGCGGCCCGCGGTTCACGATCGTCACGAGCCTCCCGTACGACCGGGTCCACACCACCATGGCCGGCTTCCCGATGTGCACGCACTGCGCACGCGAGTACGCGGACCCCGCCGACCGGCGCTTCCACGCACAGCCCGTCGCCTGCTCCCGCTGCGGCCCCCGGCTGCGCCTGGTCACCGCACCGGAGGGCCCGGCCCCCGCGGGTACCGCACCGAACGCCGACCGCCACTCCGACGACGACCCGATCGCCGCCGCACGCCGGATGCTCGCGGCCGGCGCGATCCTCGCGGTCAAGGGCCTGGGGGGCTACCACCTCGCCTGCGACGCGACCAACCCCGAGGCGGTGGCCGAGCTGCGCCGCCGCAAAGCACGTGGTGACAAGCCGTTCGCGATGATGGCCGCGGACCCGGCGGACATCGAACCCCTCGCGCACCTCGGCACGCTCGAACGCGAACTCCTCACCGGCGGCGTCCGGCCCGTCGTCCTGCTGCGCCGCCGCGACGACGCCCGGCCCCGCCCGAGGGCCGCCCCGGCACGGGAGGTCGCCCCCGGCAGTCCCGATCTCGGTTTCATGCTCCCCTACACCCCCGTGCACCACCTCCTCCTCGGCCTCGGCGCAACGGACCCGGAAGGGCCCCGACTGTTGGTGATGACCAGCGGCAACCTCTCCGGCCAACCCATCGTCACGGACGACGCGGAGGCACTGACCGGGCTCGGCGGCCTGGCGGACGCCTGGCTGCTGCACGACCGGCCGATCCACGTGCCCTGTGACGACTCCGTCGTCCGCGTCTGCGACGGGGAGCAACTGACGCTGCGCCGCTCCAGGGGCTACGCACCGCTGCCGGTGGCGCTGCCCGTCGAGGTCGTCCCCGCGCTGGCCGTCGGAGGGGACCTGAAGAACGCCTTCTGCCTCGGTGCCGGACGCCAGGCATGGCTCTCCGCCCACATCGGAGACATGGACGACCTCGCCACCCAGCTCGCCCTCGGTTCCGCCGTGCAGCACCTCGAGTCCGTCACGGGCGTACGGCCCGGCCTGCTCGCCGCGGACCGCCACCCCGCCTACCGGTCCGCCCGCTGGGCCAGGGACCGTTCCGCCGGTCGGCCCGTCGTCCCCGTGCAGCACCATCACGCGCACGTTGCGGCGGTGATGGCCGAGAACGGCCTCGACGGCACGGGGCCGGTGATCGGCGTTGCCTTCGACGGCACCGGCTACGGTCCCGACGGCGCGGTGTGGGGCGGCGAGTTCCTGCTCGCGGACTACGGGGGATTCCGGCGGCTCGCCCACCTCGCCTATGTGCCCCTGCCGGGTGGTGACGCGGCCGTCCGGCGGCCCTACCGCATGGCCCTGGCCCATCTGTGGGCCGCGGGCCTCGACGCCGACCCCGCACTGCCGTGTGTGACGACTTGCGCTCCGGAAGAACTTTCCGTACTGAAAAGGCAGTTGGCGCGCGAGTTGAACTGCGTGCCCACGTCCAGCATGGGACGCCTCTTCGACGCCGTCTCCTCCCTCGCGGGGATCTGCCACCGCGCGGGATACGAGGCGCAGGCCGCGATCGAGTTGGAGGCCGAGGCCCTGCGCGCCCCCGCCGTCACCGAGGACGGACGCTACGCCTTCCGGTTCGGCCCGGAGCGAACCGGTCTGCCGCTCACCGCGGACCCCGCACCCCTGCTGGCGGCGGTCACCGCCGACGTGCTCGACGGGACCCCGGCGGCCGTGGTCGCGGCACGGTTCCACCACGCCGTGGCCCGGCTGGTCCGCACGGTCTGCGCCGCCGCCCGCGAGGAGACCGGTGTGGAGACCGTCGCGCTGACCGGGGGAGCGTTCGCCAACACGGTGCTCTCGACGGCCTGCGCCGAAGGACTGCGGAAGGACGGATTCACCGTGCTGCGCCATCGCCTGGTCCCGCCGAACGACGGCGGCCTGGCGCTCGGCCAGCTCGTCGTGGCCGCCCGGGTCACCGACGGCGCGGCCCCCGGCACGCCATGACGAGAGCGACAGTGAGGAGACACCCATGTGTCTGGCGGTACCCGGAAGAGTGCTGGACGTCGAGGACCGGGACGGCACCCGGATGGCCACGGTCGACTTCGGCGGGGTGGTCAAGGAGGTGTGTCTGGAGTACCTGCCGGACCTGAAACCCGGTGAGTACGCCATCGTCCACGTCGGGTTCGCCCTGCAGCGCCTGGACGAGGAGTCGGCCAGGAAGACGCTGGAGCTGTTCGAGACCCTCGGCATGCTCCAGGAGGAGTTCGGCGACCCGTGGGAGGCTGCGGCCGAAGCGACGGGGAACGAGCGGCCGGCGCACGAGGGCGCGGCCGGAGAGGTGCGGCCGTGAAGTACATCGACGAGTTCCAGGACCCCGAGCTGGCCCGGCGGCTGCTCGACGAGATCCGGGCGACGGTGACCCGCCCCTGGGCGTTGATGGAGGTCTGTGGAGGCCAGACCCACACCATCATCCGACACGGGATCGATCAACTGCTGCCATCACAGGTCGAGTTGATTCACGGACCGGGCTGTCCCGTGTGCGTGACGCCGCTCGAAGTGATCGACAAGGCACTGGAGATCGCCTCCCGTCCCGGTGTGATCTTCTGTTCGTTCGGAGACATGCTCAGGGTTCCCGGTACGGGCCGTGACCTGTTCCAGGTCCGCGGGCAGGGCGGTGACGTCAGGGTCGTCTACTCGCCGCTCGACGCGCTGCGGATCGCCGAGCAGAACCCGGACCGCCAAGTGGTCTTCTTCGGCATCGGTTTCGAGACCACTGCGCCGCCCAACGCGATGACGGTCCACCAAGCGCGCAAGCTCGGCATCCGCAACTTCAGCCTGCTCGTCTCCCACGTCCGGGTCCCCCCGGCGATCGAGGCGATCATGCGTTCCCCCGACTGCCGCGTCCAGGGCTTCCTGGCCGCGGGGCACGTGTGCAGCGTGATGGGCACGGCGGAGTACCCCGAACTGGCCGCACGACACCGGGTTCCGATCGTCGTCACCGGGTTCGAGCCCTTGGACATCCTCGAAGGCGTACGCCGGACCGTGCTCCAACTGGAGCGCGGGGAACACACCGTCGACAACGCCTATCCGCGTGCGGTCCTGCCCGAGGGCAATCCCGCCGCCCTGGCGATGCTGGACGACGTCTTCGAGGTCACCGACCGTGCGTGGCGCGGGATCGGCGTCATCCCGGACAGCGGTTGGCGGCTCTCGGAGCGGTACCGGGACTACGACGCCGAGCACCGGTTCTGCGTCGAGGGCATCGACACCCGGGAACCGTCCGAGTGCCGCAGCGGCGAGGTCCTCCAAGGACTGTTGAAGCCGCACGAATGCGAGGCCTTCGGCACGACGTGCACGCCCCGTTCCCCCTTGGGCGCCACGATGGTCTCCAGCGAGGGCGCGTGCGCCGCGTACTACCTCTACCGACGGCTCGACCTCGGCACCCGGCCGTCGCAGTCCCCGACGGCCGACTCCCCGGCTCTGGAGGACGGTTCCCTTGTCTGAACTCATGCGCGACACCCCCGGGGCGCAGACGCCCGACATGCTCGCCTGGACGTGCCCCGCCCCCCTGCGCGACCAGCCGCGCGTGGTGATGGGGCACGGCGGGGGCGGCGCCCTCTCCGCCGAACTGGTCGAGCACGTCTTCGCGCCGGCCTTCGGCGGTCCTGCGCTCTCGACCACCACCGACGCGGCGACGGTCGAACTCGGCGGCGCCCGAGTGGCCTTCTCCACCGACTCCTTCGTCGTGCGCCCCCTGTTCTTCCCCGGAGGCAGCATCGGCGACCTGGCCGTCAACGGCACGGTGAACGACCTGGCCATGAGCGGAGCCCGCGCCGCCTACCTCTCCTGCGGCTTCATCCTGGAGGAGGGCGTGGAGACCGATGTGGTGACCCGGGTGGCGAACGCGCTCGGCGAGGCGGCCCGCGCGGCGGGAGTCCAGGTGGTCACCGGCGACACCAAGGTGGTGGAGGCCGGCCACGGCGACGGCGTGTACATCAACACCTCCGGCATCGGTCTGATCCCGCCCGGCGTCGACCTGCGGCCCCAGCGCGTCGTACCGGGAGACGTGGTGATCGTCAGCGGTTCCGTCGGAGTTCACGGCGTGGCGATCATGAGCGTGCGCGAGGGCCTGGAGTTCGGGGTCGAGATCGAGAGCGACTGCGCCCCGCTCGGCGGCCTGGTCGAGGCGATGCTCGCGGTCACTCCGGACCTGCACGTGCTGCGCGACCCCACGCGCGGGGGGCTTGCGGCCTCGCTCAACGAGATCGCGGCGGCATCGGGCACCGGCATCGTCGTCCAGGAGCGTGCGGTGCCCGTGCCCGCCCCCGTGGCCAATGCCTGCGCGGTCCTCGGCCTCGACCCGATGTACGTGGCGAACGAGGGGAAGCTGGTGGCCTTCGTCCCGCGCCCACAGGCCGACGCCGTGCTCGCCGCGATGCGCGCGCACCCGCTGGGCGCGGGGGCGACCGTGATCGGCGAGGTCGTCGAGGAGCATCCGGGCATGGTGGTCGCGCGTACCGGCCTGGGAGGCACGCGCGTGGTGGACATGCCGCTCGGGGAGCAGCTGCCGCGCATCTGTTGAGTCTCAGCCACGCGGGCCGCGACGGCGGTCACGGGCGGTGTCGAGGGTCCAGGTGTGGGTGCAGTTCGGGCACTGCAGATGGACCTGGGGCCCCTTGTTGGCTATCAGGTAGCGCCAGTGCTCCGGACAGTTGCGGCGCTCCGTGCAGGGCCCACAGCCGCGTGCGTCGTCGCAGCCCGGGCAGGCGACCCAGGCGCGGCGGGCCCGGTCGGCGTGGGGGTCAATGGGAAGCCGCACGGCCCGGCTCCCGTCCCGGCAGCACGCCTGCCGCCACCAGTGCGGAATGGATCCGCAACTGTTCCTCGTCCAGACCCGAGTAGAGCAGGTCGTGTGCGGCCTGCTCTACCCGCAGGACGGCCGCCGGGTCCCAGTCGGGTCCCAGTGCCGCCACGACCTCGGCCCGTCGGCGGGCCTCTTCCAGGGTGAGGTCGATGGTGAAGGGGACGAGGTCGGGGTCGGCGTCCTGGTTCATGGGAGTGCTTTCGATGGAAATCGGTGGGGGATCGGTCACGTGTACCAGAGCGGGCGCCGGGTACGAAAGGGCGGAATTCACTTTCTGGGACATGGGCGGGGACACCTGCGAGGGGACGGGAACGGGCCGGCACCTCCATGACGCGGGGCCGGAAAAGGGAACGGGCCGTGGAAGGCGGCTCGTGACGGGCCGCCGGGCTCCACGCTGTTGTGGTGCAGCTCACCGTTGGGGAATCCGACGTCGAACCGGTCGACGGGGGAGCCCCGCCCCCAAGCCCCACCGGGACCGTGGTGGCCGTGGTCACGGTGGAGCGGGCGGCGCCCCTCCCGGCCCGTGACGACGTCCGGACCGCTTCCGCTCCCCCGGTGGGGACCGGCAGGTGCCCCCGCCGGCCTGAGGGCCGATGCACGCGATCGTGCGGCGCCCCCGGGCCTTCCGGAGCGGAAGGGACGATCGGCGGCGATCGGGTGGCCCCGTCCTGCCGTCGCGCCCGTCTCCTGGAACGGACCGTGTGGAAGGCGGCCCTACGGGGCGATCCGGCCGGTGACCTCGCCGAAGCCCACGGTGGTGCCGTTCGGGCCGGGGGCGGTGGCGGTGATGGTGACCTCGTCGCCGTCCTCCAGGAAGGTGCGGGTGGTGCCGTCGGGGAGCTTGAGGGGCTCCTCGCCGTTCCAGGTGAGTTCGATGAGCGCGCCGCGGGTGTCCGGCTCGGGGCCGCTGACGGTGCCGGAGGCGAAGAAGTCGCCGGTGCGCAGGGAGGCGCCGTTGACGGTCATGTGGGCGAGCTGCTGGGCGGCGGTCCAGTACATGGCGCCGAACGGCGGTCGAGAGATCAGGTGGCCGTTGAGCCGGACCTCCATGGCGAGGTCGAGGCCCCAGGGCTCGCGCTGGCGGTCGTCGAGGTACGGGAGGGGCTCGACGTCGCGGGCCGGCGGGGTGATGCGTGCGCCTTCCAGGGCCTCCAGCGGAACGATCCACGGGGAGAGCGAGGTGGTGAAGGACTTGCTGAGGAACGGCCCGAGGGGGATGTACTCCCAGGGCTGGATGTCCCGGGCGGACCAGTCGTTGACCAGGCAGACGCCGAAGACGTGCTCGTGGAAGCGGTCCTGGGGGACGGGGGTGCCGAGCCGGGACGGGGTGCCGACGACGAAACCGACCTCGGCCTCGATGTCCAGACGGCGGGTGGGACCGAAGGACGGGGAGGCGTCGGCAGGGGTCTTGCGCTGGCCGTGCGGGCGCATGACGGGGGTGCCGGAGACGACGATGGTGCCGGAGCGGCCGTGGTAGCCGATCGGCACGTGCTTCCAGTTGGGGGTGAGGGGTTCGCTGCCGGGGCGCAGGATCCGGCCGAGGTTCGCCGCGTGGTGCTCGGAGGCGTAGAAGTCGACGTAGTCGGCGACCTCGAACGGCAGGTGCAGTTCGACGTCGGCGAGCGGGAGCAGCAGCGGCGTGAGCGCGTCCCGGTGGGTCTCCTCGGTGAGCCAGCGGGTGAGCGCTGCCCGTACTTCGGTCCATATCGGACGGCCGGCACCCATCAAGGGGTTGAGGGTCTCGGCGTCGAGCAGGTCGGAGGATTCCCCCACGGTGCGGGCGGCGGCCCCGGCATCGAGGACGAAGTCGCCGATCCGGACGCCGATCCGGCGCCGGCCGGGCCGGTCGGCTGCGGTGAAGACGCCGTAGGGCAGGTTGTGCGCACCGAACGGCGAGTCATTGGCGCTGGTGAGCCAGCTGCGGGGGGTGGCCAACGGTCCTCCTGGGCGGACGGCTCGGACGACGGCAGCGGGCCGGGGTGGGCAGGTCCTCCAGCGGCTCGGCGGTGCTGCAGATGCCGAAGGTGGTGAACGAGTTGTGGATCACCCTAACGAGGGAATCCGGCGGCCCCGGCCGCAGCCCACCGGCAAGGGACTCGCCCCCTCGATCCTGTCCGTCTCGCTCCCCGTGGCGCAGGAATCGTGACTGCAGGAGGAGTTGGGGGCCGTGGTGGGAGGGGTGCGGGAGATCGGCGGGAGGAGGGCGCTGCGGGGCGGGTGGCGGTCGAACCCCGTAGCGGTCCGCACCGCTGGACGGGGGGGTGCTCGGGGAATCCCCGTCCTCGGTAGCGTGTTCACGGGACGCGTGGAGGGCCCAGGTGTCCGGCTGGTCCGTGCGACGGTTTCCGGCGGAGAGTGATGAGGCTGCAATGAGCGAACCGACGAAGCCCCGGGTCGAGGTTCCGGAGGGCGAGGCCCCCACCGAGCTGACCATTCGGGACCTGGTCGTCGGAGACGGGGTCGAGGCGAAGCCGGGCATGGTGCTCAGGGTCCACTACGTCGGGGTGGCCTTCGGGTCCGGGAAGGAGTTCGACGCTTCCTGGGACCGTGGTGAGCCGTTCAAGTTCGCCCTGGGCGGTGGCAGGGTCATCAAGGGCTGGGACCGGGGGGTGA
Source organism: Streptomyces sp. NPDC058877 (assembly GCF_042742855.1). NCBI lineage: Bacteria > Bacillati > Actinomycetota > Actinomycetes > Kitasatosporales > Streptomycetaceae > Streptomyces > Streptomyces sp. NPDC058877. The sequence goes on from NZ_JBHYMF010000006.1 coordinate 18,119, forward strand.
GGGGAATGAGGGTCGGAGGTCGGCGCGAGATCGTCGTTCCGCCGCGTCTTGGGTACGGCAAGCAGTCCCCTTCGCCGTTGATCCCGGCGGGCTCGACCCTGGTCTTCGTGGTGGACCTGCTGGACGCGTACTCCGGCACGGTGGGGTGGAGCAACAGGTCCTGATGCCGACCGTCTCCTTGCCCTTGCGGGAGGAGACGACCGTCCGCGGCCCCGAGAACGGCCCGGGGCCGCGGTCCGAGCGCTTCGCCGCGGCACGGCGACGAGCCGGCAAGGAACAGCGCATCGATCCGGGCCGCGGTGGGTGGCAGGCCTGCCGGCGGAGCGGCCGTGTGACTACCCGTCGAGGGCTTCGACCGGTTGGCGCAGGATGGTCCTCAGCTTCTCGGGCACGGTCCTGCGGGGGTCGCTGAGGTAGATCTCGTGATGCAGCCCCGACGGGCGCAGCCCGTGGGCGGCGAGGTAGGAGTGGTGGAGTTCGTGCAGCACGGGTGCCTTCGTGGAGGGCGAGGCGTCGGAGCCGGGAGACCGCGGGGACCTTCTTCTTGGCCAGCACGGTCCGCTTGGCCTCCTCGATCGTCTCCCCGGTGATCCAGGGAGGCATGCTGATGAGCACGGTCCAGCTCCAGGTGTCCTTGGCCCCGCTGGTGAAGGCTTCGGGCCGGTCCGCCCACCACAACCCTTCGAGCGGGGCGACGACGAAATCGCCGCCCTCCGCGCGCTTGCCGGCGGATTTGAGGGTGTAGGCCACCGGGTGGAGGGCCTCGACCGCATGGGCGTAGGCGGGTGCCGCATTGGGGTTCCCCGTGCCGTCGACGGCGATGAACTGTTGCTCGGGAACGTCCACGATGGCCCACGCCGTGTTCTTGGGCGCGTAGAGCTCTTTCCGCTCCCGCTTGACGTCGTACGGCGCCACGGGTGCCTCACTTCCTGGGGGCCACGCCTCCTCCGGCGGTGTTCCTCCACGGCCATAGGGGGCGGTACGGCGGGGAGGACGGGGTGTCGGTTACCGGCGGTGGGGGAGGCAGGTTCCGGCCCCGTGCGGAAGGCGATCGGGGCCACCGGCTCGGGCGCTATCCGGCCGCCCCGTGGCGAAGCCCGTCGAGGAGCAGGTCGAGGAGGTGGCCGGACCTGTCCCGCTGGGCCGGAGAACTGGTGATCAGGGCGACACCGGCGAGGCTGAGACCCACGTCGAAGGGGTCGACGTCCGAGCGCAGGAGGCCGGCTTCGGCTCCCGCCCGGAGCAGCGAGTCGATCGCCGCGCCGAGCCGGTCGAGGGTCTCGGCGAAGGGATCCGCGCCGGACGCGACGGCGGCCCGCAGGGCGTCCGCCATGCCCTGCTTGGCGGCCAGGTAGTCGATGAACCGGTCCATCCACAGGCGCAGGGCCCGATCCGGCGGGAGGTCGGCCAGCAGTTCGGCGGCGCTGTCGCAGACGCGGGCCAGTTCGTTGCGGTAGGCGGCTTCGACCAGCGCCCCGCGGGTGGGGAAGTGGCGGTAGAGCGTGGCCGAGCCGACGCCGGCGGCCTTGGCGATCGTGTCGATCGGAACGTCCGCGCCCTTCTCGGTGAAAGCGCGTACGGCTGCTTCGAGGATGCGCTCCCGGTTGCGGCGGGCATCGGCGCGCAAGACGCTCGGCTGGGTGGTCAAGGCTGCTCCCTTCGTCGGGTCCAGTCTATCTAGACAAACGGGGAGTCCCCCGGTTAGCCTCCCGATTAAGTGGGGAGTTCCCCGGTTATTGGCCGGCGCTCCGTTCGACAGGTAAGGAGACCCCTTGATGACCAGCGGGAAGACCGTTCTGATCACCGGTACCTCTTCCGGAATCGGACTGGCCGCTGCCGTGGCCGCCGCCAGGGCCGGCTGGACCGTCGTCGCCACCATGCGCGACACCCAAAAGGCCGCGGCCCTGCTCGAAGCGGCGGCCGAGCACGCCGTCACCGACCGGATCCGGGTCAAGCGCCTGGACGTCGTCGACGGCGGGGCCATCGCCACCTGCCTGGACGAGGTGATCGCCGAGCACGGTCGCCTCGATGCACTGGTCAACAACGCCGGTGCCGCACAGGTCGGCACCATCGAGCAGATGGGCCTCGATGACGTGCGCGCCACCATGGAGGTCAACTTCTTCGGCGTGGTCGCCACCACCCGCGCCGCACTGCCGCACCTTCGGGCGTCCCGGGGACGGGTGGTCACCGTCACCAGTGTGGGCGGCGCGGTCGGCCAGCCCTTCAACGAGGCCTACTGCGCGGCGAAGTTCGCGGTCGAGGGCTTCATGCAGTCGCTCGATCCCGTTGCCGCCACCGTCGGTGTCGACGTCGTCGTGGTCGAGCCGGGAGCGGTCGCCAGCGAGTTCGTCGCCAACATCGGCCTGGACGTTCCGGCCCTGCTCGCCGCGGCCGGACCGTACGCCCCGGCCCTCCAGGCGTACGTCGCCCGCACCCAGAAGTCCTTCGGCAACGCCCAGACCCCGTTCGAGGCCGCGGCACCGATCGTCGAGGCGCTGACCGGGGACCGCCCCCCGTTCCGCGTGCAGACCTCCGAGTGGGCCCGGGACTTCGTCGGCACCACGCTGACCGACCTCGACGGTTCCGCGGTCCGCGAGCTCACTCGCTCCTGGCTCCGCTGAACGGCGCTGCGGGGGCCGGGGAGACCGGTCGTCTCCCCCACACCACCGTCCCGCCGTCGGTGGCGATCCGCCCCGTCCCACGCCATCGCCGTGCGACCGGTGGGTCCGTTCGTACGGCGGTCAAGGTCCCGGGAACCCCTCCGCCCCGCCCAGCCCCGGCGCGCTCCAGACCGGGAACCACCGCTCCATGTCCGGTTCCATCGCCAAGTCACCGGCGAGCAGCCCCCTGACCTGGAGTTCGAGGACGTTGTCGCGGCTCTCGGCGCGATCGGTGCGCGGGGCGAAGGGATAGAAGGTGCCGCGCTTGTAGAGGTACACGAGCGCGAGGTCGCGCGCCCGGTGCCCATCGGCTCCCGGGCCGTCCGCGCGGTCCCCCTCCGCCTCCGGGCCCCGCACCCCGGACACCGGGGCGCGGAACGCGGTCAAGGAACAGAGCAGATTGGGGCCGAAACCGGCTTCCTCGAGGAGCGTGTTCACCGCGTGCAGATCGTTGACCAGCGTGATCAGGTCCTCGGCGGGACGTCGTACGGTGAGCCAGGTGTAGCCGTACGTGTCCGAGGAGTACGTCACCGGGTACGCTCCCGGCTCGCCGCTCCGGTCCTCGTCGCCCGTGTCCCCATCGGATCCGGCCACCACCTCGACGTCGAGGAGATCCCGCACCTCTCCCCTCAGCCGTACGAAGGCCCCGCCCTCCACCGCGGCGAAGCACACCGACCCGGCGCCCGTCGGAACGAAGCCCGTGCCCGCCCGAAGGGTGAGCGCCGCAGCCGGTAGGCCGAAGAGGCGGTCCAGATCGGGCCGTACCTGCCGACTGCGCCCGAGGATGCTGTCGAGCAGGCCCACCGCCGTCACGCCCCGCCGAGCTGCGCCGAGATCCGCGTGAGCTGTTCGAGCCGCTGCTCCAGGGTCGGGTGGGTGGAGAGCAGTCGACTCAGGCTCTCCTTGGAGGAGAAGGCGGGCGCGAACCAGAAGGCGTTGTACGGCTCCGCCTTGCGCAGGTCCTTCGTCGGGATCCGGGCCATCTCGCCGCTGACCTTGGTGAGCGCCGAAGCGAGCGCCGACGGGCGGCCCGTGAGGAGCGCGGCGGCACGGTCGGCGGCCAGCTCACGGTAGCGGGACAGCACTCGGGTCAGCAGGAAACTGACGACGTAGACGGCCGCGCTGATCACGGGGACGAGGATCATGGCGAGGCCCAGGGTGCTGTCCCGGCTGCGGCCGAGACCGCTGTAGAGCACGACCCGCGTCATCATGCCCGCGAGGACGCCGAGGAAGGACGCGATGGTCATGACCGCGACGTCCCGGTGCGCCACGTGCGACATCTCGTGCGCCAGCACCCCCTCCAGTTCCTCCGGCTCCAGGCGTCGCAGCAGGCCGGTCGTGACACAGATCAGCGAGGTCTTCTCGCCGCGGCCGGTGGCGAACGCGTTCGGCACGTCGCTCTCGGCGATCGCCACCTTCGGCTTCGGCATGTCGGCCAGGGCACAGATCCGGTCCACGGTGCCGTGCAGCTCGGGCGCCTGCCCGCGGGTCACCTCACGTGCTCCCATGCCCAGCGCTGCGATCCGGTCGCTGAACCAGAACTGCCCGACGAACAGCACGCCCGTGATGAGTAGGACGATCGGCCAGGACCCGCGCAGCAGTACCAACAGGACGCCGACGAAGACCACGTACAACAGGCCGATCAGGAACATCGTCGTCGCCATGCGCGTCGCGAGCCCCCGGTCGGGGGCGTAGCGCGAGCGGGACGAGGACCGCGCTCTGGGCATCCGGGCACCCTCTTCCACGAGCGGGCGGGACCGGCCGAACCCCGGACGGGGCAAACCTTCCGCCCCCTCCTGCCAGTGTGCTCCCCCGCGCACCGGAACGGGGCCGTTCCCTCCCCAGCCCCGGCGCCGGCCTCGCCCGGGACCGGCGTGACCGCCACGACTCGCCCGTACGGAGTGCCACGGGATCCCCGCCCGCGCAGCCGACCGGGCCGTTTCCCGTGGATCTTCATCGGCCGTGTCCGGCCCGGGTACGGTGGCGACATGACGGCGATCCTGAGGCACCCCCGACCCGGATTCACATGGGATTGGTGGGCGGTGGATGCTCAGGGCTTCCTCGTGCAGTTCAGTGACGGCCCCGCTCCCGAGCACCTGCTGGCGCATGTGGACCGCGTCGACGCCGCGGCTGCGTGGGCGGAGGAGAACCGCCCCGCATGGTTCGCCGAGGGTCCCCCGCCGCTTCACGCCCTCAGCTGCAACGGAGAGACACCGACCTACACCCGCAACGCCGTCCCGGACGCCCCGTTGCTGCTGTCCGACGCGCCGGCAGCGATCGCAGAGGTTGCGGCCTTGGTCGAACTGCACCGGGCGGTGGGGGGAACCTGGACGGTGTGCCTCGACGAGGGATGGGTCCAGACAGCTCGGCCGGAGGCGTTCCGCTGACCGGATGAAGACGGTGACGAGAAGGGGTCCGGCTCGGTGCCGCCTCGTCACGGGCACCTTCCCCCGGTCCGAGCCGGTCCCGTTCTGACGCGTACCGAGCGGCCGGATCCGGAGGGGAGCCGGCATCGGCCCCCTCTTCTCCACGATCCGACCGCCGGGACCCGGCCGACGGGTCAGGCGGCGGCTTCGGGACCGGCCAGCTGCTCCGCGATCTCCCGCTCCCCCTGCTCGGAGAGGGAGGTCGTGAGCAGCTCTCCGCCCAAGGGCCCCATCGCGGCGGCGAACCGGTCCTCCGTGATCTTGGTGGCCATGATCACGACCGCGGACGAGCCGGGCCGGAGCAACTCCTGGACCTTCTCGCGGAACCTGCTGGTGACGCCGACTTGCTGGAGCTTGCCGATCAAGCCTCCGACGGCCGCACCCACGACGCCGATCCCCGGGGTGAGGACGAGGATGCCGAGGACCATGCCCCACAGGGCGCCGGCGGTCGCCGACAGGGCGATGCCCTCGGTCTTGGCCGGTGTGTCCACATGGGTCTTGCCGTCCTCGTCGACCGACACGACGGCGAGTCCGGACAGTTCGACCACGTGGTCCTTGCTGAGCCGCTGCACCTCGGCGAACGCCTTGTCGGCGGCGGAGCGGTCCTCGTAGCCGAGGACGATGAGTTCGGACATGCGGTTCTCCTCGCGAAGGACTGTCAGTACCGCTGCGCCTTGGCCAGTCGCGCCGTGAGGGCGGGCTCCGGCGGCTGCCGGCTGATGACCAAGGGCTGTCTGCGCTGGCCGGGAGCGAGATCCTCCTCGCCGACGAACTGGGTTTCGACGACCTCGCCCGCCGCATCGAGGAAGTCGACCTGGACGGCGTACGAGGCGGTGCTCTGCGTCTTGTTGGTGATGGTGACGATGGCGGTCGCGACTCCGCCGGCATCCGTTCGGGGCTTGCCGGTCAGGGCCACCTCGCCCAGGGCGTTCCCCCGGCCCTGCACGTCCTGCAGCGCCTCCTCGGCCGCACGGCGCGAGCGTTCCACCTCGGCCCCGATCGACGCCTTGCGCGAGGCCTCCCTGGCGGACGCGGAGGCGGCGGCCGACGAGGCGGACGCCCGGGCCGACTCGATGGCCGCGGAGGCTGAAGAGGCGAGTGCGGAGGGGGGCATTCCACTGAAGGAGTCGGTGACGGGGGCGGTCGGGCGCTCGCTGAAACTCGGTCCGCTCGTGTCGTCGCCGTCGGATCCGCAGGCGACGACGGTCACCGCACCGAAGCCCATGAGGACGACGGAGGCGGCTGCGCGCACGGCGCGGGAGCGGACCGGGCGGCTGAGCCGCTCGGGTGAGGGGTTCACGGTCGCGTCTTCTCGGTAGGGGACGTCACGGGTGGTCCTGCCGGGGCCGGTCGTCTCGGGACCGGCCCCTTCGGACGGCGGTCAGTACCGCAGCACTCCGGCGATGTGCCCTTGTGCGGCCAGTGCGTCGTCGGGTACGAAGAGGATCTCGGCCCCCCTCTCCAGGGCCTGCTCGACGATCTCGTCGACCATGTCGTCCCGCGCTCCGGGCTGGTCGGTCTCGGAGGGCTCCAGGTGGCCTCCCTCCTCCCGTACGACCGTCCGGTAGTGCTCCTCGACGGCCAGCAACCGCACGCGTCCCTCCTGCACGGCCTGCCACACCTCGTCGAGTCCGCCGGCGAACTCCCTTCGGCCCCGTGCCGCCTCCAGCTCGGCGGTGATCGTGGCCGTCGAGGCCGCCTCGCGCGCGGTGCGAACCGGCTCCACGGCCTTGGAGATCGCACCGGCCGGCCCGTCGGCGAGCCCACCGTGCGGGATGGTCACGGTGCCCGGGCCCAGCGGGCCGAGTTCCTCCAGGAGCGCGAGTGCGGCGGTCGAGCCGATCACGTACAGCGGGCGGGGCGCGCGGGCGAGGACGGTGCGCAGCTTGTCGTGCGCCTCGCGCAGGAACCGGCGGGTGGCCTCGTCCTGGAAGGTGCTGGGCAGGTCCCCGACGCGTTGCTCGCGTTCCGCGTCCGGATCTTCAAGGCTCCGTGCGAGCGGGAAACCGTCCCCGGAGTGCTCGGTGGTCCGCTCAGGGGTGCCGTCCCACAGCGAGACCCGGTCGGCCGCCACCGCGAGCGCCCAGTACGGGTGCTCGGCTGCCTGCGCCGCCACGAGGTTGCGGGTGAGGAAGGTGTCGGCGAGCACGACGCGCTCGGGAACGGAGCGGGCGAGCGACCACACGTGGTGTTCGCCCTGGGCCACGAAGATCACCAGGCCGTCTTGCGCGTGGGCCGGATCGACCTCGCTGACGGCTCGTCCCAGCCGGTCGACGATCTCACCGCGCTGCTCGCGCGACACGTCGGGATCGCTCTCCAGCGCCCTCTCCGCCCGAGCCACGAGGTTGCGCAGACGCACGGGGTCCTGCGCGTTCTCCGGCTCGCGGCGGTGGGTCGGCATCAGCAAGGAAAGGGCGGGATAGGGCCGGGGTCGGCGCAGCTCGGCGAGCTGGTCCGAGGTGAGCAGGGGATCCATCGGGTGCCTTCCTGGTGGTGAGGGCGGGCATGGCTGGTGCGGGACGGAGGCGGGGCGCCCGTGTGTGGTGGTGGGGGGCGGTGCGCGGTTCGGTGGGGGCGGGCCGCGCCGGTGCGGCCCGACGGGCCGTTCGGCTGCTTCGTTCTCGTCCTCGCTGCGGGGCGAGGCTTTGAGACCGGTGTCGCCGTGCGGTTGCACCGCTGCCGTCGACTTGCCGTCGGTGACCTCAGCCGCCGCGATCGTGGCCGCGCCGGATCCGGGCTTCACGGAACCGGTCGTCTGCCGACGGAACCGGTCGCCGAGGTCGGACCGGCCGAGCCCGTTCACGGGGCCGTCGATCGCAGATCCGCTCGGGAGGCCGGGGCAGGGGACGAGGAACGGCATGGTGAAGACCGCGTCCCACACCGCTCCGGTCGCCGCGCTGGAGTGCACGGTGTGGCCGTCGGGGTCGCCCGTGGGCCCGCCCGTCGTCACCCCTGACGACCGCCGGGCCGTCGAGGTGCACGACGTGGCTCCCTCGGAGTTCCCGCACCGTCCTGGAGGTTCCGTCCGTCACGTGGGCGCCGTCGTATCCGATGGCGATGAACTCACCCACTTCCGCCTCCTCGGTCCGGCGCCCTTCCTGAGGATCGCGGCATGGGGCGATTCCATGTGAACGGGGACACATAGACGAGCTTGACCCGATATGCAGGAAGGCGCGACTCGATCCGAAACGAAGCCGGGTTTGCCGTCACGGTCGAGCAGCGGCGCGAGGGCAGAGGTGGGAACGCGACTCGGGTCGACGGCGAGCAGGACGTCGCCCGTGTCCCCATGGGCGCGCTCGGCGAAGGCGCGCAACTCGGCGGCGGAGATCCCGGCGAGCTCGTGCACGCCCAGCTCGATCAGACGTTTGGCCTGGGCGGTGAGCGGCGGGAGCGGTGTGAGAGTGGTGGGGGCGGTGGTTCCGGACTGGTGTCGGACGTCGCTTCGGGCACGTGAGTCCTCCGGGTCGCTGTTCGCGGCAAGCCCCTGGGGCAACGCGGGGCGTCACCCGATCGTTCCCGTGATCGGCGTTGGACGTGCACCTTCGCCTGAAGCGGCGTGCGCCCCGAAGGGGGCACCCTTCGAGGACGTCCGGGCCGGACGACGATGCGTTCGGCCCGGACCTCGGGGCATCAACCGTTGTGGGCCGGCAGCTCCTCCCTGACCGTGCGGGCTGCGGCAACGAGGTTTTCCAGGGAGGCGCGGGTCTCCGGCCAGCCGCGGGTCTTGAGGCCGCAGTCGGGGTTGACCCACAGGCGCTCGGCCGGGATGGCGTCCAGGCCCTTGCGCAGGAGCACGGCGACCTCGTCGACGCTCGGGACGCGCGGGGAGTGGATGTCCCAGACCCCCGGACCGGCCTCGCGCGGGTAGCCGTGCTCGGCCAGTTCGTCGGCCACCTGCATGTGGGAACGGGCCGCCTCCAGGCTGATGACGTCGGCGTCGAGGTCATCGATGGCCCGGACGACGTCGCCGAATTCCGCGTAGCACATGTGCGTGTGGATCTGGGTGTCCGGTCGTACGCCACTGGTGGTCAGCCGGAAGCATTCGGTCGCCCAGGCCAGGTAGGCGGGGTGGTCGGCGGCGCGGAGCGGCAGGGTCTCGCGGAGCGCCGGCTCGTCGACCTGGATGACCGGCGTTCCGGCCGCCTCCAGGTCGTTCACCTCGTCGCGCAGGGCCAGCGCCACTTGCCGGGCGGTGTCACCCAGCGGTTGGTCGTCCCGCACGAAGGACCACGCGAGCATCGTGACCGGACCGGTCAGCATGCCCTTGACCGGCCTGGAGGTCTGCGACTGGGCGTACGTCGTCCAGCGCACCGTCATCGGTTCGGGGCGGGAGACGTCACCGGCGAGGACGGGCGGACGGACGTAACGGGTGCCGTAGGACTGGACCCAGCCGTGCTGGGTGGCGATGTAGCCGGTCAGCTGCTCGGCGAAGTACTGCACCATGTCGTTGCGTTCGGGCTCGCCGTGCACCAGGACGTCGATGCCGGTCTTCTCCTGGAAGGAGATGACCTCGCGGATCTCGTCCTCGATGCGGCCTTCGTATCCGGCGGTGTCGATCCGGCCGGCCCGGAGGTCGGCACGGCTCGCACGGAGCCCGCCGGTCTGCGGGAAGGAGCCGATGGTCGTGGTCGGCAGCAACGGCAGCCCTAGATGCGCGCGCTGTGCCGCGGAGCGCTCGGCGTACGGCTGGGAGCGCCGTCCGTCCGTGTCGGTGATGGCCGCGGTACGGGCACGGACCGCGGGGTCACGGGTGAGGGCGGAGCCGGCTCGTGAGGCGAGGTCGGCGCGGTTGGCGGCCAGCTCGGCGGCGATCGCACCGGTGCCTTGGGCGAGGCCGCGGGCGAGGGTGGCGACTTCGGTGCTCTTCTGACGGGCGAAGGCCAGCCAGCGTCGGATCTGGGGCTCGATGTCGCGCTCCGCGGTCGCGTCCAGGGGGACGTGCAACAGGGAGCAGGACGCGGCGACGTCGACCCGGTCGGCCAGCCCGAGGAGGGTGGCCAGGGTGGCCAGGGACTTCTGGTGGTCGTTGATCCAGACGTTGCGGCCGTTGACGACGCCTGCGACCAGGCGCTTGCCGGGCAGTCCGCCGATCGCGGCGAGGTCGTCCAGGTTCGCGGCGGCGGAGTCGGTGAAGTCCAGGGCGAGGCCCTCCACCGGGGTGGCCGCGAGCGCCTTGAGGGCATCGCCCAAGCGGTCGAAGTACGAGGCGACGAGCAGCTTGGGCCGGTCGGTGGCACGGCCCAGATCACGGTAGGCACGGACGGCGGCGCTCAGCTCGGCCGGGGTGCGGTCCTGGACCAGGGCGGGTTCGTCCAGCTGGACCCATTCGGCGCCGGCCGCGCGCAGATCGGCGAGTACTTCGGCGTAGACCGGCAGCAGCCGGTCGAGAAGGCTCAGCGGTTCGAAGTCGGCCACGACGCCCGGGGCGGGCTTGGCGAGCAGCAGGTAGGTGAGGGGGCCGACCAGGACCGGTCGGGGGGTGTGACCGAGGGCGAGGGCTTCCTTCAGCTCGGCGACCTGCTTGGTCGAGTCGGAGGCGAAGACGGTGTCCGGGCCGAGTTCGGGGACCAAGTAGTGGTAGTTGGTGTCGAACCACTTGGTCATCTCCAGCGGCGCCACGTCCTGGGTGCCACGGGCCATCGCGAAGTACCCGTCGAGCGCATCCCCCCCGACGGCGGCGCGGTGACGTGCGGGCACGGCGCCGACCATGACACTGGTGTCCAGGACGTGGTCGTAGTACGAGAAGTCTCCCGTCGGCACTTCGTGGATGCCGGCGTCGACCAACTCCTGCCAGCGGGAGCGGCGGAGGCCGGCCGCCGTCTCCCGGAGGGCATCGGCGGTGGCACGGCCCTTCCAGTAGCTCTCGACGGCCTTCTTCAGTTCGCGGTTCTGACCCTGGCGGGGATAGCCGTACACGGTGGCTCGTGCTGCCGTGGCCACGGGTTTGGCTGTCACGGAACTCTCCTTCGCGAGATGTGTCCACAACATCCCGGAGACGGGAGACGGACGCGAAGGAGCCACAGGCGGTGCGGACCACCGGGCGGGAAACGCCGGATGTGCCGCTCGCCGTGTACGCCGACCCGCCCACGAGGTCACCGGGATGTCCGCGCACGGCATACGACCGTGCGTGGGCAACGGGCAGGTCTTCGGACTCGCGGGCACGTCCTCCTGGCGGAGGAAACCTACTGGCCGTCGCTTCCCAGGGCCGTTGTCCGGTCCCAGTGCGTATGACGGCGGTCGTTCCCGCTCACCGCTGCGGGGCAGTCCCGGATTCCCACCGGGTTCCCTCTTACGACGCCTACCGCCATGGGGGTCCCCATGCCGTTCAGGCCATGGGGCGGGACGGGGCGAACCAGCTGCGAGTGCCAGCCTAGGACGTGCGATCGCTCAGCGGCGAGGTTTTCCAACATGCGGACGCAAGAACGAGGTGGCTCCGTAATCGACGACGCCCTGCGGTACGAGTACGGCCGCGCGGGAGCCCAGCGTCGTTCGTGCCGTGGCGCATACGGTGCATGGGGGCGCACGGCCGAGAGCCTCACGGAGACCGGGGCGGTGGAGATGCTCCTGGCGCTGGACGCCGTGGGTCAGACGAAGACCGGCGTGCTCGATCAGGAAGCCGGTGGCGGCGAACGGCTCCACCGGCTGGCCGCTCTTCCTGCTCTCCACGACGACCTCGGCCACGAACGCCGCGGCCTGCTCCTCGAACGCCTCGGACGTCGGGGCACCGCGCACGGGTGTGAGCCCGGGGTCTTCGGCTCCGCCGTTCACGGTGTCGTCGACACGGTGAAACCTGGGGTGCAGACCCGTCCGCTCGTTGCGGTGCCCACGAGGTCAGGACACCGGGCGCTGGCTGACGGGCCGTCCGACATGCGCGTCGTCGGCGGGCCGGCTGAGCGCCGGTACCTCGCCGAGGAAGTCTCCGCTCGAGCAGGTCTTGGTCGCTTTTGCGCTCTTGAGCCCCGCACCACCCAGGCATGATCTGAGGGCAGCACCAGGACTGCATCTGCGACGGTTCTGCTGCCTTGGCCGTCTGGCCAAGCCGCTCGTACCAGTGGCTCCGTTGAGCGCCCGAACGAGAGCCTCATCCTCCACGAACTGCGCCACATCGTGGGTCCCTGGTCTACGCGACTCACTGGGGAGTCCCCGCACCAATGGAGTTCCGACGTGGTGGAATTGATCTGAAGATCCGAAATGGACCGGGGGTTTCCCTCTACAATCAGGCGGGACGCCGGATCCGGTTGAGGGGGCTGTGCGGAGTGTCGCTGAGGGATGAGGCCGAAGAGGTCGTTGTCCGTGTGACAGAAGGGCACGCTGTCGTGTTCGGTGCTCCCCGTGGGGAGAACGGCTCGCGATGGGGGCGCTGGGTGGCTGGCCTCACCTCCAGCGAGTGGGCAGCTGTCGTGCGGACCTTGGATCCTGCGGTCCGGGTGTTCGTCGAGGCTCGGCGCGTGACCGGTCATCTGGTCGAGATCGATCCGCTCTCCCGCAAGTTGATGGAGACGGGGAAGTTGATCGTCGAGGAGGGCGGCTGGATCCAGAGCAGCATCCGCAACGACCGGGGGCAGGTGGCACGTCTGCTGCGTGTTCGTGGCACCACGGCCATCTCTGCCTTGTCGGGTGGGGCGGCCGTTCTGGGTGCCATCGCAGCTCAGGTTCAGGCGGCCGAGATGGCCCGGGACATCAAGGCCATCCGCCAGCGGGTGGATGAACTGGCCCAGCGCATGCAGTCCGACCAGATCGGTGCTGCCGAGAATGTCTTCGAACAGGTTGAGGACCTGGTGGCACGGCTGCGTGCTCATGGGGAGCGTGGTGTTGAGGCGAGTGACTTCTCGGTCACGAGGAGCAGTCTGGGTGATGTGAGTCGTAAGGGTCTTCGCCATCTCGGGGACGCGATGGCGCGGCTGGAGGATGTTGGGAAGGGATCCTTGCGCCGGGTGCACAAGGGCCTGAGCCAGGGGGCTGTGGACGAGGTGGAGCTGCACCTCGATCTGATGACGCAGTGTTACGTGGCCACGGTCCAGTTCGGGCTCGCCCAGATCGCCTTCGACTATCACGGGGGAAAGCCTGACGTTGCCAGGACCAGGTCCGAGCAGATCGCCACGTCCCTCTCGGGGCTCCGTGACGGGATTGAGGACGTCCATGGCAGGCTCGGCCGGGTCGACGAGCACGTCCGGGCCAGGTTCCGGTCCTCGAAACGCATGGGTTCTCTGTCTTCGGTACCGTCGCTGATCACGGACGCTTCAGCTGTTGCTGTGAGCCAGGCGGCAGGCAAGTCCGTGCCCATCGGGCGGTTTTATGGAAAGTCGACCTCGATTCCGGTGGCTCTACTCGCCGTCGGTGGGGGCTTGCTGGTTTGGGGAGGCTTCGAGGTTATGACGCAGCCTCATGCGGAGAAGGAGCTGGAGGGACGTCTGAGGCAGCTCACGAGGGCCGGCGACAGGAGTTCCCGGGCACTCCGACAGGCGGCACCGAGCCTTGGCATGCTGCAAGGCATGGCCCATGAGCTCGCCGGGTCCGGTACGTGAGTTCACCGGTGTTCTGGCCGTGCAGGTCACCTCCATGTTCCCTGATTCGTGTATCCCCCAGCGGATAGTGAAGGGTGGGACGAGGCTAGGCGCCGGTGTCGGTGAGCCAGAAGGAGGCCCGACGGTGCCGGGGCGGTCAGGGCGTGTCCTCATGGCGGAGCGCATGCGGATCGGCTTCGGAAAGCCCTCTGCCCTGTGGCTCTACTTCTATGGCGAAACGGCTGGAAACGGACGGATTCATGTCGGGTACATGAGCGAGCACCTCCGTAACACGCACACCAACTGACGCTGTCCTCACCCTGGTGAAGGAACGGGCACCGCTACCGAAGCAGTCCGCCGGCCGTTTGCTTCCCGTCGTCTCTTCCGTGCTCATCACGATGAGCATCTCCAGTCGGCCGTGAGGTCGGGAGCGACCCCAGGGCGCGCGCTTCCGGTTCGCGCGTATGCAGCACACGCCGGACGGCCGTCCAACGCCCTGTCACGCGTCGTCGTCCGCTGCTCGGGGGCGGAACCCTGCCGTCTGCCTTCGTTGGCCAGGGCTAGGCCCCGGTTGCCGGACACGCGTCCGAGCCGGCGCACCCCGCGAGAAGTTCCCCGACCGGGCCATCGGTCCGGCGTCGAGCTCGCTCCTGGGTCAGGACCCTGCGGTGGGACGGCGGGGGGAGGGAACCGTGCCCAGGAGTTCCCACAGCGGAGTGGCCCCGGCGGCCCACTGGGCGAGCAGGTGCCGGTCGACCAGGTGGAGTTGTTGGGAGCGGGCGAAGGCGACGGCCTTGCTGGTGAAGCGTCCGTTGGTCACCAGGACCACGACATCGCCGTTGTGGACGGGCCGGCCGGTGCCGTTGAGGACATGGAGGTCCGGGGTCCCGACCGCAGAGCCAGCCAGCCCAGCCCGCCGGTGCTTGCACTGGATCACCCAGAGGCGACCGAAGGGGTCGGTGGCTTTCACATCGGCGCCGTTGTCACCGGTTCCACCCACTCGGATCGCCCCGGGGCAACCGTCGCGGCGCATCAGATCCCGTACGGCTTCTTCGAACTGCTGGTGGTGCAGGGCGTCGATCTGCGGCATCGCGTAGCGCAGCCCCCGCTCCCGCACCTGGTTCCAGCGAGCGGTCTCCTGCCGCCGGCGCAACCACACCCCACCGACCCCCGCCGCGATCAGGAGCAGCACGACCGGCACCCAGGGGTGCGCGGCCAGCCACCGCAACGCGCCGACGACCAGGCTCCACACCACGGCGAACGCCAACAGCAGCAGACCGACCTGCTCCCAGCCGGAGGCCCGCCGCAAGCGGCAGGCAGCCGTGCGACGCCGTGGCGAAGGACGACGGCGAGAGGCGGGAGACGTACGGCGCCGGCGTGTGGCGGGGGAGCGGCGAGTACCCGGCCGGGGGCGCGGACTCATGTGCCGGCCTGCGAGACGCCGCTCACCAACTGCTTGATGACGTTGAAGATGCCCTGGCCCAGCGGGGTCGGTGCGATCACGATGCCCAGGGCCAGGACGAAGAGCGCCGTGTTGCGTTCCTCGACGCGGCTTCTGGCCTGGGTCCTGCGGCGTAACCGCATCACCACGATGACCGCGAGCAGCACCCCCACGTTGATCGTCATCATGCAAAATCCGCTCCCGCCCGCCCTCGTGGCTGCACGCTCTTCCGGCCTCTGCGCAGTGGCCGGGCATCAGTACAACGGACTGCGCATGTGGGCCGCAGCCGGCCGGTGAACGTTGGCGAGACCTTGCCGGGCGGTGTCCGGTTACCGGTCCGGACACTCGTTCGCGCAAACCCAGAAGGATGACCAGCCGGACGCTCCGCCCTTCTGCCGGGAAGTACCGGCGGCACTGCAACGCCGACCCTGGCGGTGCTGTGCCAAGGGGCGGGCGGCAGGAGCTTCGACGACCGTCGGACGAGTTGCCCCGCAGTACGGGGAACCCAGGTGTCGTTGCTCGACGGTCCGGGAGAGGGGGCGTGAGAAGGCTTGAGCGCTCAGTTGAGCTGCCGTTGGCGCTGAGATCGTTCATGGCTGCTGCCAGGCTCGACATCGATGCCCAGATGGGTGGCCGTGGGAGGCGCCCTGGTTCTTGAAACCCTGGTCGACCAGCGCCTTCTCGACGGCGCCGCCGACGTGCTCGGCGACCTGGTCCAGCAGGGCGACGCCCGCGGCGTTGCCATGGGTGCTGGTGGCGAGGAAGGTGACGGCGATGACCAGGCCCAGCACGTCCACGGCCAGTCCCCGCTTGCGGCCCGGGACCCGTTTCGCCGGGTCCCGGCCGGTCGTGGAGGCGGGGACCTCGGCGGCCGCGTGGACACTCTGGGCGTCCAGCACCACCAGGAGCGGGTCCTCTAATCGGCGGGCCCGTTCACGGACTTGACAGCGCAGGAGTTGGTGGATGACCTGGTCGGTGCCGTCGTCCCGCCAGGCGGCGAGGTAGTGGAACGTCGCGCTCTTCGGCGGCAGATCACGCGGGAGGTAGGCCCACGGGCAGCCCGTCCGGCCTTGCTGGAGGATCGCGTCGACGATCTCCCGCATCCCGTAGGCGCTGTGGTTGCCACTGACCGAGCGGCGCCGGTCCTTCCAGGCGGTGATCACCGGCTCGATCAACGTCCACTGCTCGTCCGATGAGCCGCTCGGATGCGGATTGCGTTCGCTCACCCCGTCACACCAGCAGGCCATCAGCTGTGGGCCGGCAGAATCCGCCCGAACCCACACCGTCAGGCGACGACGAGTAAGCACAAGGGCTCATGAATCGCTACCTCAGTAGCCGAATTCAGGTGCCTGATAGGGAGTCCACCAACTCATCAGACCCCAGATCCCCAGGGCGACCCCGGTGACGGCGGCCAGGGCGGCGAGCCACGGGCGATGGAACCAGCGCATCGTGAGCATCCAGAAGGCGAGCGGAACCAGGGCGCCCCCCACGGCGACGAGCGGCAGGTCCACGTAGAGCACGCTGAGGTCCTGGTGCCTCCCGTCGAAGCCACCCTCCACATTGACCCTCGCCAGCGGTGCCCAGGCCAGCAACACCGCTGCGGCACCCAGAGCGGCGACAAGGAAACCAGCAAGACCCTTGATCTCTTCCTTCACGACAGGTCGGACGCCACAGCCCCGCTCGCAGTTCCCGAGTCGGCCGACTCCACCATGCGCGCGAGGAGGGCGACCGCCGCCGGCCGTCGGTGGTCTGGGTGCATTGCCCTGTGAGGTTGGGGATGCGGCTGGTGGGTGGTTTGTCTGCGAGCGTGGTGTGTCCGCGGTGGTGATCGTAGGTGTGGAGCCAATCGGGGAAGGCGTCGCGTCGTTCCTGCTCTGAAGGGTGAGGGCGGGTAGCAGTGCGGCCGGCACCTGCCCCGTGCCGGTCCCCAGGTCGAGCAGGACGGGCCCGTCGACGTCCCGCACCGCGTCAGCGAGGAGCGAGACGGCCGCCGGAGGGAGCCCGGGCCGGTAACGGGCGTAGTCCTGTGCCGCCGCCGTGAACAGCCCGTCGGTCCCGTGGCACGGGTGGGTGCTCATGCGTCCCCTCGCGGGACCTGCAGAGCAGCGGTGCCCGACAGCAGCGCCGCGCTCTGGCGCCTGCCGGTGAGGAGGACTTCTGTCCGGCCGGCCCTGGCGGTGCCATCGGCTGGAGGAGGGACTTGCTGCTGCGTCACGGGTGACACCTGTCTGCTGTTCGGCTGGCGGGGCTGCGCGGTCACGGCAACTGCGAGGCAACGGTGGTGAGCTGCGGCAGTGTCCAGGTCAGTGCCTTCGGCCCGGGGCCGGAGGTGGCGTGCTGGATCCCGGTGTCGTCGGAGAGGTCGACGCGGTAGGTCTCCGGGCACCCCGCCTGCTCCCAGCGTGCGTGCGCGTCCTCGAGTTCGGCCCACACGTCGCGGGGCCCGTGGGTGCGGACGGTGCCGTCGCCGGGACCGGCCACGGCCCATGAGTCGTCCTCGGGGGCGACGATCGTCATCGTGTCGGCCTGGAAGTCCCGCACCAGTCCGGGAGCGAGGTAGGCCGCGGCGAGCCAGAATCCGTGGGCGTCGTCCGGCGGCGGGGCGAGCCGGGTGGGCCGCGCCGTGCCCGGGTCGGCCTTGACGCGGGCACGGTGGCCGAGGGCGCTGAGCCATTGGTAGCCGAGCATCGGCCGGTAGCCGCGCGGCCGGCCCGTGAGGACCGCCTCGACCGTGCCCGTCGGGGTGCGGGTGACGAGGAGTTGCCCGGGCCAGCTCGGCGTGCGGGTCGCGAGTGTCGTGAGCAGCCGGCCGTCCGGCGCGAGCTGCTCCACCCACGCGGTCGGGACACAGGGCACGCCGATGCCGGAGTGGATCCGGTCGTACGGCGCCCGGCCTTGGTGCCCGTCGAGCGCGTTGCCCTCGATCACCCTCACGCCGACGCCGAGGCGGTCGAGGTTGCGCTGGGCGAAGGCGACCATGTGCGCGTCCCGTTCCACGCCGGTGGTGAGGTCGGGCCCGGCGAGGACGGCGGCGAGCGCGAGGGAGACCCCGGGGCCCGACCCAAGCTCCAGATAGCGCTGCCCCGGCCCGAGCCGCATGACCTGGAGGGCTTCGACGGTGCCCGGGGTATAGGTCGACATGGAGGTCATGTGGCCACCGGTCACCGGTCCACGGCCGAGCGAGTCGAGGGGCTCGCCGTCGCGCTGGAGGAGGATCGACTCGTCGCTGTGGATCAGGTCGAGCCACTCCTGACGGTCCTCGGGGTGGGAGCCGTCGAGGAGGCGCCAGTCGATCGGATCGGCACCCGGGCCGCTGACCCGCACATAGGCGTGCGGGAGCAGGACCTCGCGTGGCAGACGCAGCAGCGCGTCACGCAGCAGCGCGTCGGTCAGGACACCGTCGGTCGCGAGCCGGTCGACCATGTCGGCGCGCCGACGGCTCGTCGCTTGGTGGGGGTCAGAGGGCATGCGGGCGGTCCTTCGCGGTAGCGGTGGTGGGCACGGCGGTCAGGGCGGCGGCCGGCCGCAGGCCGGTGACCAGCCACACGGAGGGCTGCTGCGCACGGGACTGCAACTCGGGCGGGCACAGCTGTTGACGGATCGAGCGCTGTGTCGTGCCTGCCGCGACCGCGGCCGCCGTCCGCACCGCGCCGGCCAGCGCGATCACCTTGAGCCACCCCGGTCCCAGGCGTCGTCGAGGCGGTCATGGAAGACCCGTACTCCTTGCCGGGGCAGCGGCATCAGCCCGTGCCCTGCCGCGAGCCGGGCTGCCGCGGCGGCCAGCATCCGGGTGGACGGATCGACGCCGGTCACATCGTGTCCGGCGGAGGCGAGCCGGAACGTCATCTCGCCGTCTTCACAGCCGACGTCCAGGGTCCCGGCGGACCCGGTCGGCAGCTCGGCGAGGAGCCGCCGTTCGACCAGGCCGTGGCGCAGCCTTCCTCGCACGCCGTCGGAGTGGGCCGTGTACGCGGCATCCATGGTGGCGAACCCGGTCACTGCGACCACCCCAGTTCCGTGTAGCTCCGTCCCGCCCGGATGCCGTCGATCGCGGCACGGGTGTAGGGGACGATCGGCTCGGGCAGGTCCTTGGCGTTCCACCACTCCCATCGGACACACTTGTCCGGCTCCCGCAGCTGAGGGGTGCCCTCCCAGGTGCGGGCGCGGAAGTAGAGCTGGATCCGGGGCGACTCCGTGGGCCGCTCCCTCATGTGCACGGTGTGGACGAGGTCGACGTCGGCCGGGTCGATCACCAATCCGGCCTCCTCGTACGCCTCCCGCACGAGGCACGCGGTCGCGGCCTCCGCCTCGCAGTGGCCCGCCAGCACGTGCCAGGACCCGCCGGCATACGCCGAGTCCGGGTGCCGCAGCCCCAGCAGGACCCGACCGTCGTGCTCCAGGTAGAGGTGGACACCGACCACGTTCAGCACCGTCCCGACAGGTGCCGTTGCCACCGCGGTCCCCTCCGTCCGGACGGAGGGGACGGGGTGCTCGGCGGCGTGCCGTTCCAGCAACGTCCTGGTCGAGGGGGGCATCGTCATGTGAGGGAACTTCTCAGGTCTCACCCAGGCGAGCATGACGCCCTCGGTCAGCGGAAGTTGGGCTGGGTCACCGCTCCAGCGGCAGGTGAACAACTGGATCGGCACACGGGCTCGGTCCGTGCCGGTGACGTGCTCGACCGCGTACGGCTCCAGTCCGGCGACCGTCAGGTCGGCCTCCTCCCGGAGCTCGCGCACGACCGTGTCGAGCAGGGTGCGGTCCTGCGGTTCCCGGCCGCCGCCGAGCAGTGACCAGCATCCGGGCTCCCAGATGTCGGGCTTGTTGGCGTCCCGCAGATGCAGCAGGTACCGGCCGGCTCCGTCGTGGATGATCGCGGAGGCGTTCATCGGCACGATCACGCCGTTCAGAGCCGAGGTCGTGAGCTTGTCGCGCAAGGTGGGGGAGACCGTCTCGTCGAACGGCAACCAGACCGCCTCCGTGACCTCCTCGGCCTGCAGGGTGATCTCGGGTGCGTCGTCGGCGAGGTGGAAGACGAAGCGGACGTCGTAGTGCTGGTGGGCCGGTTCGCCCTTCGCGAGGTCGGGAGTGATGTCGTGGACGTTGATGTCGATGGGCTCGCCCCGGAACTCGGCGGTCAGGACGAGGCCGGAGGCAGGAATCCCCGTCTCTTCCTCGATCTCGCGCAGGGCTGCGGCCAACAGCGTGCCGTCGGAGGCTTCGACGTGCCCACCAGGCGTCAACAGCAATCCTCCGGTCGCCTTGTGACGGACGTGGAGGACCCGCCGACGACGGTCGATCACCACCGCACCACAGGTGACGTGGCCGGGCAGGGCAGAACGGCTGGTCGGGTCGCGATCGGTGTCCAGGGCGGTCAGCAGCCCGTCGAGGGCCTCACGTTCGCCGGGGTGCCGGATCAGGTAGGAGGTGAGCAGGGCGCGGATGTCGGGAAGGGGGGGTGGCATGTCAGGACCTCGCGGGCAGGAGAAGCGGACGGTGGAGAGCGCGGCCGGGGACGGCAGCCTGTGCTACGGAGGATGGTGGGCCGGACGGACGGGGACTACGTCAGGTGGTCACGCAGGATCTCCTCGGCCTCGTCGAGACGGGCACGCAGCACGGCTGCGGCCCGGTGGCGGTCGCGGGCGTACTGCTCCAGCGAGGCGGCGAGCGGGCCCAGGCCGTCCCGGACCGCGTTGAGCGGATACAGCGACAGTGCCAGGGCGGCGGCGGTCACCCGCACCACGTTCACCAGCTCCTCCACCGGCACGGCAGGGTGCAGGCCGTGGTAGGCGGAGGTCAGCCGACCCAGCCCTTCGGGCCAGTCCGGCTGGGCCAGGACGGTGCGCGGATCGAGTGCGAGACGGCCCAGCTCCCAGACGGCTCCCCGGCGCACCGGCGGGTGGAAGTCGACCAGTGCCGCCACATCGTCCCCGCGCAGCAGGACGTTCGGGCCGGACAGATCTCCGTGGACCAGCTGCGACACCATCGTGTGAGGGACCCCGCCCAGCAGTTGCTCGACTTCGGGCACCCCCGCCAGCTTTTCGCGGGCCGTGCCGACCGCCCACCGCTCGAACGCGGTGGGCGATGGCGCGGCCTCGTATCGGGCGAGGAGAACCTTCAGCCCGGCGACGGCCCGGGCAGGATCGATCGCCCTGTCCCTCGGTCCAAGGCGCGGCGGCCCGAACCCGTGCCGGGCCAATCCCCGATGCAGCCGCCCAACGGCCTGACCAACCGACTCCCAGCGGCGTCCGGTCAGCCGCCCGTCCGCTGTCACCGAGTCCGGGACGTACCGGGTGACCGTCATGACCAGGCCCTGGTGTGCGGCGACGAGCCGGTCCTGGTTCGTCGTGGGGCGGGCGGCGGCGACCGGCACCCGGCACAGGCGCGCGTACTCACTGAGCCGGGCAGCGGCGTCAACCGGTCCCAGCGCAGTGCCGGCCGGGCGGGTCTTGACGAACCATCTTCTTCCGTCAGCGCCGGTGGCGACGTAGTTGTGCGTCGCGGTCCCCGCAGGGCCCTGCGCGACCGAGGCGGGGGTGATGCCGAAGTCACCGGCCAGCATGAGCGTCACCAGCGAGATCCGCGCCTGGGAGACGGACGGTGTCATCACAGGGCCTGCCCCTCACTGACGGTGTCGGCCGACTCGGTCGGGAGCGTGTCCGCGGGGGTGACCTGGGCCGGCACCGGCGGGTTGAGGAACTGGCGTGCCTGCAGTTCGTACATCTCCCTGAACGCGCCGACCCCGGTGGTCGGGTCCATGAGCTCGATGAAGGTCCCGTGCTCGACGACCCGGCCCTCGTCCAGGACGTAGATCAGGTCGGCGTGCCGAACACTGTGCAGCCGATGAGTGATCAGGACCGTGGTCTGGCCCGAGCCGGCCAGCTGGTGGATCTGGTCGAACACCCGCTGCTCGGCCGCCGGATCGAGTGCGCTGGTCGGCTCGTCCACGATCAACACCGCACCCTCACGGTGCCGCGCTCGGGCAAGACCGATCTTCTGCCACTGTCCGCCGGAGATCTCCTGCCCGCCCTTGTAACCGCGGGCGAGCAAGCTGTCCAGACCATGCGGCAGGCCCTTGACCACTTCGTCGGCGCCCGCGTACGCCGCCGCGGCCTCGATCGTCGCGTCGTCCATCGCGGCACTGCTGCGGCCGATGCCGATGTTCACCCGCGCGGTGAAGGGCCAGCGGAAGAAGTCCTGCGCCACCATCGCGACGCGGTCGAAGATCTGCGCCCGATCCGCCTCGACCGTGCTCACCCCGCCCCACAGGACACGCCCCGAGTCGGGGAGCCGCGCGCCGCTCAGCAGCCGGACCAGGGTCGACTTGCCCGAGCCGTTCCTTCCCACCAGGGCGACGGTCCGGCCCCGGGGGATCATCAGGTCCACCTCGCACAAGGAGGGCCGGTCGGCGCCCGGGTAGGTGAAGCTCACGTTTTCGAACCGGATCTGGTCCGGGTCCTCGGGCACGTCGAGTCCGCCGGTGGGGATGGACCGTCGTACCGCCTCCGTGCACAGCGTTTCCAGATCGGCGACGAACAGGGCCTCCTCCTGGACGTCGGTGACCCTCAGGACGAGGTCGGTGATGCTCGACGCGCCGGTACGGATCGCCAGCACCGCCGTACCGGCGACGGCCAAGCCCATGTGTCCGTGCCACAACAGCAGTCCGAGAACGCCGTAGGTGACGAGGGTCGCGATGCCGCGGGCGGAGTCCGCGAGCACATTGGTGCGGGCGCCGGTCCACGCGAGCCGGGTCTGCTCCCGCTCGCTCGTCTCGGCCATCTGCCGGAAGTGGGTGAGCAGGAACGGGGCGGCGTCGTGAACGCGGATCTCGGCCGCGGCCTGCTGGTTGACCAGCAGCTGGCCGATCAGCTTCGCGGCCCGGACGTGCTGGACGAAGCGGTGCCAGCTGACATAACGGTGCCGTGCCATCGTCAGCGAGCCCCATGCGCTCGGCAGCGCCATGAAGGCCAGGAGCGGTAGGAGGACCGGGTGCAGGACGGTGAGCACGCCGGCGGCGGCGATCAGCGAGATGGCGGAGGTGACCACGGCGGTGCAGTAGCCGACCATCCGTCGCGCCGAATCGGCGCCCCACTGGGCGGAGTCCATCAACTTGTGGAAGGCGTCGTCCTCGATCGCCTCCAGCTCCACCCGCGCCACCAGACCGAGGTACCGCTCGGTCGCGACCCGCTGGGCCTTCGGTTCCAGGATCCCCGTGGCGGCGGCGGAGGCCGACCGGCACGCCGAGCCGATCATCGCGAGGACGGCTACCAGCACCAGCGACGGCAGCGCCGCGTGAAGCCGGCCGGCGATGTCGCCGGAGGCCAGTAACTCGACGAGCAGGGTGTTGACCGCGATCAGGGAGACGGCCTGGGTGATGCCGCGGGAGATCTCACTCGCGGCGATCGTGGTGAACGCCCGCGGGTCGGCCTCGCGGGCCAGCCGGACGGCCACCGCCACCTGCCGCGGCAGCGACCTGGCCATGGTGCGCAGTCCCAGCTTCAGCCAGGCACCGTCGTGGGCTCCCCACCCGTAGTCGTAGGTGAGTTCCCCGCCGAACAGCAGCTTCTCGGATTCCGATGTGCTTTCTGCAGGGGCCGCCAGTGGGTCGTCGCCGTTCGTCATGCCCCCCACCTCGTATCCGGGCGTGCCGTGCGACGGGAGGCGTCGGCCTGGAGCGGGGCAGTGGTCGAGGCCGTTCCGGGGCGAAGCTGATTGGTCGGGGCAGAGAAGGCAGGAAGGGGGTGCATCACGGTCTCCTGTGGATCGTGCAAGGGGGTGTCGGGTGGCTCAACGAGGCGGGTGGGCGGAGCGAGCACATGTGATTCGGACGGCGTTCGAACCCCGTCATTGCGCGAAGGTCCGTTCGTGTGGTGTGCATCGATCCGTGCGGGACAGGGATGCGGGCCGATGGCGGGGGTGGCCGAAACACCGATGCTCGGGCCATCGACGGACTCGATGTACGGGGCGTCCCCGTGTTGCAGCCGGTGCGCCGCACCACATCGTGGCGCAGCACCATCCGCACCCCCGTGTACGGGACGGCCGACGAAAGCGTGGCCCATCAGGAGCGGGCGCCACAGGCCCGGGGGACCGGCCCGGCCCTGAACCCGGTCTCCTCCAGAACTTCGCGGACGGTGGCGTCGTGGGCCCCCGACTTCGCCGCGGTCGCCGGTAGGCACGTGGCTGGCCCGGAAGGTCGTGCCGGATCAGCCCCACGCTCCAGCCGTACGGCGGCTCCATGCCCTGACCCACCACGACGACCCGATCCGCCGACCACTCTGCCTCGATCACCGCGAGCGTCCGCGTGTCGAAGGCCCGTCAGCCGCCCAGGATCTCGTCGTTCGGGTCGAAGGTGTGGTCGTCGGCCGGCAGGTCGTCGAGGATGTCGGAGCGGATCTCGCCGGTGAGTACGGAGAGGACGAGCCGGGTGCTGGGCACCGGGTGGTGCTCCCACTCCGGTCCACGGCCCGCGTTCGCCGGGACGGTCCAGTCCTCGGGGCGCACGTCCTCGCCGGTGAGCCAGTAGAGGTGGGCGCCCGTCCCCTCGATGTACGCGAGGGGGAGCAGCCCCGCGCCGTCGTCCTCCAGCTGCCGGGGACGGGGCTCGGGACCGATCTCCCACAGCCGCTCCAGCACCTCGGCGCGCTCCACCTTCATGGCCAGGAGGCCGTGGTCGGGGTCGGCGCAGTCGGGCTCCAGGATCCAGATCGTCTCGTCGAAGACGCCCCCGCCGTAGGTGTCGACGAGGTTCTTGAAGTCCTCCGGCAGGGTGCGGCCCGGGCGGGCCTCGACCTCGGGCCGGTCCCGCGGCCGGCGCTCTGCCGGCGGCGGGACGATGCGGGTGAGCCGTTCCACGTCGGGGTGCATCGGGGCGTTTCCGGAAGAGCGTCCAGGTTCGTCTTCACGCACCGATCAACGGGCGCCCTTCGCCGTGGTCGTGACCAGTACGAACGCCGTACCCACTCACCTGGGACGTCGCCCGGGGCGGGTGCGGACCGCCAGGTAGCCCGTCAGGCCGCCCAGCGCGACGCACAGCGGCGAGTAGAGCGCGAGGTCCCAGCGCTGGAACTCGGCGGGGACGTCCCGCAGGTCGAAGCCGGACACCAGCAGGCCGCCCAGTCCGCGGGCGGTCAGCACGCCGGAGACCGTCCACAGGCCCGTCCGCACCAGTCGCGAGGGAGCGAGACGGTGCGTCGGCCGGGCGGCCGTGACCACGAGCCACGCGCCCGCGCCGAGCAGTCCGGCGACCACCAGCGTCCCCTGGGCCGAGGGCAGCCGGCTCTCCTCGACGCCGACCACGACGGCCGCGAACTCGGCGCGGCTGGCCAGCGGCCAGGGGGAGAAGGTCCACACCGCGTGCAAAGCGCCCGCCGCCGCCAGGCCGGCCGCCGCGACGCCGGCTGCGACGCGGGTTCCACCGCTCACGCCGGCCCCCGTGCCACTGCCCGTACCCCCGCCCGTCGAACCGAGCAGCCATTCCATGGCCTTCATGCTGCCGCCCTTCCCTACTCCACAGGTCTGCCACCGACGCTCGGGGCAGTTCCGTACAGTACTGTACGGATGTTCCGTACAGTACTGTACGGGCTATGGCGAAGGGCAAGGTCAGCAAGGACGACTGGACGATGGCGGCACTGCGGGCACTTGCCCGCGGCGGGGTCGCCGCGGTGGCGGTGGACGTACTCGCCAGGGAGCTCGGCGTCACCCGCGGCAGTTTCTACTGGCACTTCGCGAATCGGGAGGCCCTTCTTGTGGCCGCCCTCGAAACCTGGGAGCGGCACGGTACGGCAGAGGTCATCGCGACCGTCCGGGAGGAAACCGACCCCTTGGCACGGGCCCGGACCCTGTTCGCCGAGGCACTGGGGGACGAGGAGATCGCCGGGCTGGAGCCGGCGCTCGCCGCGCAGACCGGACATCCCGCCGTTGCCGAGGTCGTCGCGCGCGTCACCCGGGCCCGGCTCGCGTTCCTCGAAGAGGTGTGCGCCGGCCTCGGCTTCGGGCCGGGGGACGCACGCCACCGGGCCCTCGCCGCGTACGCCGCCTACCTGGGCTGGCTCGAGCTCCGCAGGGCGGCGCCGGAGTCCGCCCCCGAAGCGCAGTTCCAGGATCCCGGCTCGACTGCGGCCCTCGACCACCTGGTCGACATGATCCTCGCGCCGATCGGTACCGACGCCACACCGGAATGAAGGCCATCGGCCTCGTGCAGGTCCTTGCGCCGCTTGCCCTGCCCGAAGCCGTCGGCGACGCCCGGCCGGGCGTCCGCTCATGAGCATGGCCGTGGACCACAGCACCATCGCCTCGTGCGGAACGGCCGGGATCTCGTCGTCGCACACCAGGCAGTGTGAGCACATCGGCCGGCTCAGCGTGTGCTCCACCACCCGTCTGCGCGGCAGGACCACGAACCCGGTCGTGTCGTCCGGGCGTTCGACGGTGGGGCCGAACCTCCCGGCGGCCCCGTCGACGGGCCGGCCCGCGTAGCTTCGGTCCACCCGCACCAGCCGGACCGAGAAGTGCCACCTGCGCAGCTGCTCCGGCAGCGGGACGGTGGCGTCGCGGTCCCGCACGCTCGCTGCGGCCACGAGTGCCACCAGGACCAGGCCGAGGCAGTCGACCGTCAGGTGTTGATCGCGCCCGCCTTCTTCCCACCCTCCCACCCCGACGTCGAGCACGGGGCGTTCACCGCTGCCCGCATCGACTCGGCTGCGAGTCCACGATCAGGGCCGTTCGGCGTGGGCACGATGTGGCGCGAAGGAAAGTCCAAGTGCTGCTGCGATCCATCCCTAGGCGCCGGGACGCGCACGCGAGCAGCCTGGATGCCGCCATCCAGCAAGCGCGCTCGTTGCTGCACGCCCTTCCCCCGCCTCCTGGGAGTTTCCTCCCCTCATGCACAAGGGAGCACTCATGACCGACCGGGTTCACCTCCCGCCGGTCGAGTACGTCATGCGTTCCGTCCACCAACACGGGCCTCACCTCGAACTGCCGTGACACGCCCCGAGCACGACCGCCGTCCCCGAGGACGCCGGACCGCCCAAGGAGCCGTCGTCCCCTCTCGGTTCCTGCGATCAAGGAGAACCATGCCCATCCCTCGAAGCAGACTGACCGGGGCGCTCGTCGCCGCCGCGCTGGTCGTCACCGCCGGGAGCGCGGTGGCGACGACCACGGCGTCCGCGGCACCGACCGCCGCCACCTACACCGTCACCGTCGGGGCCAAGGGCTCGTGGACGCACCCCGACGACACGCCCGCGGGCACGTACATCGACAAGGACGGCACGTTCTACTTCCAGCAGGCCCATGCACTGTACGGCGCCAGCGATCCCCGGAAGTGGACCTTCTACACCGGAACGAACTTCGACACCGCCACCAGGTCCGGCACCATCAGCGACGCGGTGAACCCGGCCAACTCCAACGACCGCAACAACGACACCACCTGGCGCTGCAACAACAGCCCCACGGGCATGGAGGCCACCCAGGCGCCCTCCACCGCTTCCTACGCCCACCGCAACTACTGCGACCTCGCCGGTGTCTGGGTCGACCCGGACACCGGCGACTGGTACGGACTCGTGCACAACGAGTTCACCCCGCAGCCCTTCGGCGACGGCATCCACTACGACGGCATCGACTACGCGGTCTCCAAGGACCAGGGGCGAACGTGGACCATCAGGGACCACGTCATCACCTCGCACTACAGCACCGACCGCGGCGACGCCACCGCCTTCCCCCAGCAGACGTACCACTACGGCAATGGTGACCAGCGCCTGTACGTCGATACGGCGTCCGGCTACTTCTACGCCTTCTACGGCTCCCGGATCGTCAACAAGGGCGGTGGCTGGGCCGCGTTCTACGGACACGTCGCCCGCGCTCCGATCTCCTCGAAGATGGCGCCGGGCTCCTGGCGGAAGTGGTACGGCGGGGCCTGGTCCGAGCCGGGTGTCGGAGGGCGCGAGAGCACCATGGTTCCGGTCGGCTCCGGCAGCACGACGGGTTACACAGCGCCGTCGGAGGAGTACGACCCGGCCAACAGCGGCACCGTGAGCCAGCAGGTGGCCGCCGGCCTGATGCCCCCGACCTCCCCGTTGTTCGTCATGGACATCACGTACAACGCCCATCTCGGTCTGTACATCGGCCAGCCCCAGGCCGTCGACCAGAGCGGAAAAGCCTCCCAGGAGATCTACGCCACCGACAACCTGGCCACCCAGAAGTGGTTCCGCCTCGGTGACACCGGCAGCTACAAGAACGCGTCCTGGTACCGCTGGTTCCTGGACGGCGAGAACAAGACCAGCTCCGGGATCGTCGGCAAGGACTTCCGCACGTACTGCTCCTTCGGATGCTCCAACGGCACCAGCAGCGAGTACGTCAACCTGACGATCAGTACCACCGCGCCCGCGGCGCCCGTCGACACCACCAGGGCGTACCGCATCGCAAGCGCCGCCGACCGCGTCCTGTCCCAGGTCCCGGACAGTTCGGCCACCACCTCGCTCGCCGCCGCCACCGGATCCGGTCTGGAATCTTGGGTCTTCACCCCGAACGGCGACGGCTCGTACCGCATCGCGAACGCGGCGTCGGGCCAGCTCCTCGGTGTGAGCACCGCCTCCACCACCACCCGGGCCTGGGGTACGCAGCCCACCGTCACCGCCGCCGGGAACGGCGGTCCCACCGTCGGGCAGCAGTGGTTCGTCATTCCCGGCACCTCGCCCGTCGACGGCGCCGCCACCGGTGCGTACAGGATCGTCAACCGTTACAGCGGCCTCGTCATCGGCCTCTCCGCCGACTCCGGCCGCCTCGCCGAGACCACGCCCACCCGTAGTTGGAACAACACCACGGGCAATGCCGTCGGTGGCACCCGGACCGCCGCGGAGCAGGTCCTGACACTGACCCCGACCGCCCAAGTCCCCGAGACGGTCACGATCGACGGTCCTGGCAACCTGACGACCACTCTGAACAAGCCCGTCTCCCTTCAGCTGACGGCCACCGATTCCGCCGGAAAGCCGCTGACCTTCACGGCCACCGGCCTCCCCGCCGGTCTGGGCATGACCACCGGCGGACTGATCACCGGCACCCCCACCACGCCGGGCACGTCCACCGTCACCGTCACCGCGTCCTCCGGCAGCGCCTCCGGCACGGCCACGTTCAGCTGGACGGTCACGGCCTCCCTCGACGGAGTCCGCACCCTCGTTGCCGCCGGCAAGGCGCTCGACGACCCCGACCACAGCACCACCGCCGGTACCCAACTCATCACCTGGGTGCCGACCGGCGGCCTCAACCAGAAGTGGCGCTTCACCCAGCAGCCCGACGGAACCTACGAACTCAAGAACGTGGAGTCCGGGTTGTGCGCGGACGTCGAGGGCGGCTCCACCCGCACGGGTGCGAAGATCATCCAGTGGACCTGCACGAAGGGTTCCAACCAGCGCTGGAGCGCCGTCCGCCAGGCCGACGGAAGCCATACGGTCGTTTCCGCGGCGAGCGGGCTTCTGCTGACGACCTCGTCCTCCAATGACGGGGGCCGCATCACCCAGCAGCCCGACACCGGATCGATGCTGCAGCGGTGGACCATCAACTGACGCCCCGCGATCGTGGCCGGCCTGTCGGAGACCGTGCGTGGCGACGCAGGGGCCCGGCAGGCCATCGCGGGCCGCGGACGAGCACACCGGCTTCGTTCCCCCCGTTGCCTAACGGACGACCGAGCCGGTGGATCGCTGAGGCAGCGTGACGAGCCCCATCTCATAGGCGGTGATGACGAGCTGGACGCGGTCCCGGGCACCCAGTTTGGTGAGCAGCCGTGACACGTGCGACTTGGCGGTGGCCACGGTGATGAAGAGGTCCTCTGCGATCTCGGTGTTCGACCGGCCCCGTCCGACCAGGGTCAGCACTTCCCGTTCCCGTTCGGTGATGCCTTCGACCGGCTGTGGGGAGCGTTCCGGTACAGCCGCGGGGCGCCCGATGAAGTCGGCGATCAGACGGCGCGTCACACCCGGGGCGATCAGAGCGTCGCCGGCAGCGACCACGCGGACCGCCGCGAGGATGTCGTCCAGCGCCATGTCTTTGACCACGAAGCCGCTCGCACCGGCCCGGAGCGCGCCGTAGACGTGGTCGTCCTCGTCGAAGGTGGTCAGGATCAGGACGCGCGTGGTCGCCGGGCCGGCTGTGATCAGGCGGGTGGCCTCGATGCCGTCCATGCCGGGCATCCGGATGTCCATCACCACGACGTCGGGACTCACGTCCCTGACCAGTCGGATGGCCTCGGCACCGGTGGCGGCTTCACCGACGACTTCCAGGTCGGGGTGGTCGGCCATGAGTACACGCAGCCCGGACCGAACCAGCGGCTGGTCGTCGGCGAGCAGGATCCGGACGGTCATCGGGCCTCCACCGGGACTTCGACGGGTGCGGGCAGCGGCAGCTGGGCCGTCACCCGGAAGCCGCCCTCGGGGCGCGGTCCGGCGCTGAGGCGGCCGTGCAGCAGGTCGACCCGCTCCCGCATCCCGATGATGCCGAAGCCGTGGGGCGAGCCGTTCTCGGTGGCGCCGCGCCCGCCGTCGACGACCTCCACGGACAGTTCTTCGGCTCCGTAGTCGATGGCCACTCGGCAACGCCCGGTGTCTGCGTGGCGCACCACGTTGGTCAGTGCCTCCTGCACGATGCGGTAGGCGGACAGGTCGATGTCGGCCGGCAGGGGCCGCTGCTCTCCGCTGCGCTGCACGTCGACGCGTACCCCCGCGTCCGCGGTCGCTGCCGCCAGCCGCTCGACGTCCGCCAGCCCCGGCGAGGGTGCGAGCGGTGACCGTTCCGGGGCGGTCGCGCCCCGGTCGGCCTGACGGAGCGAGACCAACGTGCGCCGAAGGCCCGACAGGGTCTCTCTGCTGGTGGCCTCGATGGCGTGCAGGGCTTCGTGAGCCTGTGCCGGCTGGGTCTGGATGACTCGGCTGCCCACACCGGCCTGGATGGCGATGATGCCGATGCTGTGCGCGACCATGTCGTGCAGCTCTCGTGCGATGCGCAGCCGTTCGGCGGTCACGGCCTCGGCCACCTCCTGTGCGCGTAGCGCCAGGGCGTGCTCGCGGCGTTCGCGGCTCAGCAGACCGGCCATGCAGGATGCGGCCATCGCCAGGAGGGCGATCACCCCGTTGACGGTCAGGTTGTCCCCGTGCGCGAAGCCCCCGATCACTAGGAGTTGCACGACGAAGCAGACGGCCACGGCGACGATCGAAGCGCGCCGCGTGCAGGTGGCGACGATGAAGCCCAGTACGAGGTCCACCGCCAGATACGACAGGAACTGGCCCTGATACGACGCCGTCAGGCGCTCATGAACGGAGCTCGGAGTGGCCACCACCACGGCGGTGGATCCGAAGAGTGCCATGGCCAGAGCCAACTGCGGCTTCCGTCGCACCACGCCGACGAGCAGGCTCACGGCCAGTAGCGACCCGACAGCGTGGACCGTGCCCGACGCCCGCGTCGCGCCCCCCACCAGCAGACCCACCATGAGGAGGTAGGAGGCACCCCCCGCCCAGGCCACGGCCTTCGTTCTCGTCATCGGCGGTGTGCCACCTCGGGGGCAAGGCCTCGACGCGCAACGCGCGCAGGCAACGGAGTGATCGTTACGGGGTTCACGCTGCGAGACTAGCCGGCCACCACCCGCGCGGCATCGGCCCGGGGACGTACGCCCACGGGCCAATGCGGCCGCACGATTGCCGCCCACGGCCCCATGCCAGGGCGGGGCCCTCTCGACAGTGTGGGCGTCGTGATCGAAGTGAACGAACTCACCAAGCGCTACGGCAGCGAGACGGCCGTCGACCAACTGTCCTTCACCGTGCGGCCGGGCCGGGTCACCGGATTCCTCGGCCCCAACGGAGCCGGCAAGTCCACCACCCTGCGGATGATCCTCGGCCTGGACGCGCCCACTGCCGGCAGCGCCACCGTCAGCGGCGTCCCTTTCCGCCGCCACCCGCGCGGACTGCGGCACGTCGGCGCCCTCCTCGACGCCGGACAGGTCCACGGCGGACGCAGCGCCGCCGCCCACCTGTCCGCCCTGGCCCGCAGCAACGGCATCTCGCGACGCCGGGTGGACGAGGTGCTCCAGGAAGTGGGGCTGACCGAGGTGGCGACCCGCCGCATCGGCGGCTTCTCCCTCGGCATGAAGCAGCGCCTCGGCATCGCCACCGCCCTGCTGGGCGACCCGCCCGTGCTCGTGTTCGACGAGCCGATCAACGGCATGGACCCGGAGGGCGTGCTCTGGGTACGCCGGCTCTTCCGGCGCCTGGCCGCCGAGGGGCGCACGGTCTTTCTCTCCAGCCACCTGATGTCGGAGATGGAGAACACGGCGGACCAGTTGGTCGTCATCGGCCGGGGCCGCCTCATCGCCGCCGAGCCGCTACGGGACTTCGCGGCCCGTAGCACCCGTAGCAGCGTCGTGGTCGGGACACCGCAGGCCGCCGAGCTGGCAGCCGTGCTGACCGCGGCGGGCGCCTCGGTCGAGCCGGAGGGCTCAACAGGCGCCGAGAAGCTCGCCGTGACCGGGCTCCCGGCGGACCGGATCGGAGCGCTCGCCTTCGAGAACCGCATCCGAGTGGACGAGCTGACCACGCGCACCGCCTCACTGGAGGCGGCCTTCATGGAACTCACCGCCGACAGCGTCGAATACCTGGCAGGACAGCCCCGATGACCACACTCGTCTCCGTCTCCCCGACCACCCCCGTCGCCGCGGCGACCGCCCGCTTCCGCGACCTGCTCGCCTCCGAGTGGATCAAGCTGCGGTCCCTGCGCTCCACCCCGTGGACAATCGCGCTCACCGTCCTGTTCGTCATCGGGTCCACCGCCGTGGCCACGCTGACGGACAAGGCCGCCCGCTCCGGCCCCGCTCGTTTCCTGCCCTACGACGCCTACCCGGCGGCCGGCTACTGGACGCTGATGCTCGTTGCCAGCAGCATGGGCGCCCTCACCGTCGTGAGCGAATACAGCAGCGGTCTCATCCAGACCACCACCGTGGCCGTCCCCGCCCGCGGCTCGGTCGTGCTGGCAAAGGCGGCCGTCACCACCGCACTGTGGACCGCGGTCGGCACGGTCGCCTCCACCGGTTCCTTCCTGGTCTCCCAGGCCATCCTGGACGGGCACCATGCCGGCGTTCCGATCACCCACCCCGGGGTGTTTCGGGCGATGGTGGCATCCGCGTTGCTGGCTCCGGTCTGTGCCCTGGTCGGTCTGGGCCTCGGCGTTCTGCTCCGGCATGCCGCCGGGACCATGGTCACCGGCGTCTTCACCCTGCTGATGCTGCCCACCATGTTCTCGGAGAGCAACCGCTGGTCGGCGGACGTCAAACACGCCCTGGTGTCGGCCGCCTGGACTCGCCTGGTCCGACCCTGGGAGCCGGACCCCGGATCCCTGGGCTACACCGCCACCGTGCTCGGCTCCTGGACCGTGTACACGCTCTGGCCGCTGATCACGGTCGCACTCGCGGTGCTCGTCGTGCGGCGCCGCGACGTGTGAGCGTGCCCCAGGACACGACGAGCATCACACCCCGGAGGCACGATCCGGAGGCGAGGCCCGGGGGCTCGTCGCAATCTTGACGGCCTCTCAGCACGGAACAGTGCTGGTCGTGGTCGACCAGCCGGCCTCCATCAGAGCCCTGCCGCTCGCGGTCGCCCGGGACGAGGGCTGTGCGGTCGCCTACCTGCCGGGCCTGACGAAGCGGCGGATCGCCGACCTCTACCCCGGCGAGGTCAAGACCGATGGGGGAGGCGCGCTCATCATCGCGGAGCCGCCCGCGCGATGCCGCACACACAAGCGCATCCACGGGGGTTGCCTCACACTCCAGGAAACCCGCCCGTGCCACCGGCAAGGCCAGACCCCCGCGGCGTGACGACACCGTGTCCAAGGTCACGGGGACACTCCACGCCACCCCTCCTCTCAAAGGCGAACAGTCGCGCACATGGCCCCTGTGTGCCGGGATGCTACTCAGTGTCGCCACGACGTGCAATGTGGTGATGAAAATTTTCATATTGAACTTCAATTTTTTATCGCAAGCATGCGACTTGAAGCGGATTCGATCATGCCGTTGAGGGGGAGCGGCCTTGTCGTGGCCGCCTGCCGTGCGCGTGTCGCCCCGTCGTATGAGGTCGCTGACCTGCGAACGTGCGGTGTCGCCTGGGTCTGGCGTCAGCGGGGTCGGCGTGCCCGGAGTGAGATGCGCTGCCTGGGGGTTCGGCTCATGGGTGACTGGGTCCGCTGTGGTCGAGTCGAGCGCGGCTATTGACAGCATCCTCGGCGAAGTACTCAATAGGCGACACAGTTCAACGTCTTCCAACATGACGTGGCGATGAAAGGACGTCACCCGCACTGCCCGTCGCGTTGGGCGGCGCCGGCAAGCCCACCCGAGCGACCCACCGCCGCGCACTCGGGTGCCTTCTCCCTCGGAGATGCTCCCGGCCGTGCTTCGCCACCGACGTGATCACGGGCGACTTCATGCCGCGCCCACGCCGGCAGGGCCGTAACCGCTCTGCTCCGTCCGGATCCGTGGCCCCCGGCGTCGTGATCGGCGACATGTACACGCTGGTCGTCCGGGTGGCCGACGGGCTGCCAGGAGCGCTCTGGAGCGGCGCACTTCGCGCCTCGCCGGATGAACGGTCGGGTTCGACCGCGCCCAAGGCGCGGAAACCCCCACACGAAAGGAATCGACCGCACATGCGCCGCATTGCTTGTGCACTGTCCGCCGTGCTGACATCGGTTGCCGCCGGTGTCGCCCTTCCCCCCGCGCCCGCGGTGGCGGTAGGAGCGGCGGATCCGTACGTGATCGAAGTCGAGAGGATGGCGCTGACCAACTTCACGACATCCACCGTCAACCACACCTGGAACGGTGCGACGGTCGACGACGTCACCTATGCCCAGGGCGTGTCGGGTCAGACGAGCACCGCCAGGACGACCTTCGCCGGCTCCGACGGAACCTACGACCTCATCACGCGCTACAACGGCGGGACCGCGGACGGAGTGACGTACGAGCTCTCCGTGAACTCCGTCCCCGTGGATTCATGGGCGACGCTCCGGAGATGGGGCAGGGACTACACCGATCCGATGAACATCGACACCCGTACGTCGAGCAAGGTCACGCTCAAGTCCGGTGACACGATCGAGCTGGTGGCCACGTCCGCCGGCGAGGTGCCGCGTGTCGACAGGATCACGGTCCAGGAACACGTGGGGGCACCGACCAGCACCCTGACCATCGATTCGCCGAACGCCACGCTGAACGACGGCTTCAACTGGGGCAAGAACCGTGCCCTGGCGATGGCGTTCTACCCGGGCAACCCGATGATGGGGCACGAACCCGAGTGGTGGCGCTTGAAGAACTCCGCGCACCCCACGGTCGAGCCCGGCTACTGGGGCGCGTACACCAACCGGGAGTCCTACTACAACCGGGACGTCTCCCACCAGTCGGACGGCGCGCACGCGCTCGGCCTCGACGCCGAGACCTTCCACATGATGAGGACCTTCGCCGGCGACGCCGACGATCCGGGGCAGAAGGGCTGGCCGCTGTGGGCGCACAGCTCCCACGGCGCCATGTACTACGTCGACGGCACCGGATTCCGTGAACTGCCCTCTCCGTTCAACGTGATGGCGAAGGCGTACAAGCAGTACCAGTGGACGGGCAACTCGGATTGGATCAATGACCCGACCCTGTCCGCGTACTACGACTCGACCATGGGCCCGTTCCTGACCGACCACGAGGTGACGTGGAACGACGCGAACCCGGCCGATGAACAGCCGGTGGCGAAGAAGCAGCCGGGGGAGTACTCGGCGACGTTCTTCGAGTTCGCGAACGAGAACCTCGTCTCCGCCGCCGACTCGCTCGGGTACCAGTACCAGTCGATGCTGGCGTACGCGGAGGTCCTGAAGGCGAGGGGCGACGGCAGCGGCAGCGCGAAGTGGGCCGATCGCGCCCGGCGGGTGCGCGACCACTTCGAGGCGAAGTGGTGGGACGCCCCGAACGACCGGTACATCCGCGGCAAGGACGCCGACGGCAAGGGCTACAGCAGCTGGGGCCACGAGGCCAGCTTCCTGATGATGCTGACGGGCCTGGGCGACCACGGCCCCAGGACCAGTGGCTACCTGGACTTCATCGCAGCCAACGACGACGACCTCAACGTCGAGGCGACCTCCTACCTGCCGGAGATGTACTACCAGTACAACCGGTCCGCCGAGGGCTGGGCATGGCTCAAGAAGCTCATGACCGGCAAGAACAACTACCCGGAGATCTCGTTCCTGGCGGTCGGCAACACCATCGACGGCATGATGGGAGTGCAGCCGGACGCTCCGCACGACAGGGTGGCCACCGTCTCGCGGCTCACGTCCGAGACGCCGTGGGTGGAAATCGACCATCTTGCGGTCGGCGACAACGACCTGAAGCTCAAGCACGTCGGCACGACGAGCTCCACGCTGACCAACAACTCCGGCGGCACCGTCGATTGGGAGGCCCAGTTCTACGGAACCCACGCCACGATCAAGGTGAACGGCACCGAGCAGCCGGCACGGACCAAGCGGTTGTACGGTCAGACGGTGTCCTACGTGACCGTACCGCTGGCCAGTGGCGCGTCCGTGACCGCGACCGCCGGGACTTCGGGAGGGGACGTCACGGCCCCGACCGCGCCGACCGGTCTGACGGCGAGCAACGTGACGACGAACAGCGTGGACCTCGACTGGACGGCGTCGACCGACGACGTCGGAGTGACCGGCTACAACATCTACCGAGGTGGCACGCTCGTCGGCACGTCGACGGGCACCGCCTTCACCGCGACCGGACTGTCTCCGTCGACGTCGTACACGTTCACGGTGAAGGCGGTCGACGCCGCCCAGAACTACTCCCCGGCCAGTGACGGCGTTGCCGTTGCCACGGTCAGCGGCGGCCCGACGGTCGATCTGAGCGATCTCACCTGGGTCGCCGCCCGGAGCGACTTCGGCACCGTTCAGAAGGACCGGAGTGTGGGGTTGAACCCCCTCAGGTTGAACGGGGTCACGTACGCCAAGGGTGTGGGTACGCATGCCGACAGCACGATCACCTATGCCTTGAACGGTGCGTATGCGCGGTTCCGTTCGGATGTGGGGGTCGATGACGAGGTCGGTGCGAATGCGACGGTCAGGTTCGAGGTGTGGGGTGATGGGGTCAAGCTGTACGAGAGTGCGGCGCCGATGACGCCGTCGAGCGCGACCCAGTCGGTCGACGTCAGTGTCGCCGGTGTGAACTCGTTGGTGCTGAAGGTGACGGACGCGGGTGACGGCATCAACAGTGACCACGCCGACTGGGCCGGGGCCACACTCGTCGGGAACGCCCCGGAGCCGACGCCCCTCAGCGGCCTGGACTGGACGGGCACTCCCACGATCGGGTGGGGCACCGTTCAGAAGGACCGGAGTGTGGGGTTGAACCCCCTCAGGTTGAACGGGGTCACGTACGCCAAGGGTGTGGGTACGCATGCCGACAGCACGATCACCTATGCCTTGAACGGTGCGTATGCGCGGTTCCGTTCGGATGTGGGGGTCGATGACGAGGTCGGTGCGAATGCGACGGTCAGGTTCGAGGTGTGGGGTGATGGGGTCAAGCTGTACGAGAGTGCGGCGCCGATGACGCCGTCGAGCGCGACCCAGTCGGTCGACGTCAGTGTCGCCGGTGTGAACTCGTTGGTGCTGAAGGTGACGGACGCGGGTGACGGCATCAACAGTGACCACGCCGACTGGGCCGGGGCCACATTGGTGAGGTAGTGCCGATGCCCGAGCCGGCGGGGAACCCAGGGGCGACCCGCCGGCTCGGGCATTGCGCCCCGGTGGGGGCCGCTCGTGGGTCTTTCCCGGCCCGATGGTGCCACCGTCTTCGGGCCGTGCCGTTCTCGCCCTCGGCGTGTGCCGGTTGCGGCCGGAGGAAGGCTCCGCCACCGTTCGATCCGGATGCTCGTCCCGCCCCATGGGAGTGTCGTGAACACGACGGACCGCACCACCGCACCGCCTCCGTTGAAGCTGGCCGACGGCCGTCCCGCCGCCGCTGCCTGGTCGCTCGATCCCTCGGTCAAGCACCTGAACCACGGGTCGTTCGGGGCGGTGCCGCTCCCGGCCCAGGAAGAGCAGCACCGGCTCCGCCAGTGCATGGAGGCCTCACCCGTGAAGTGGTTTCCCGCCCTGCCCCGGAAGGTGGCAGCCGCACGGAACGCCGCCGCCCGCTTCTTACGGGTGGCGGCGGACGACCTCGCCCTCGTGCCCAATGCCAGCGCCGGCGCGAGCGTCGTCTACGCCGGCGTCCCCGAGCGAACCGGCGGCGAGGTCGTGGTGACCGATCACGGCTACGGCGCCGTGACCATGGGAGCCGAGCGCATGGCCCGGCGCTGGGGCGGTCTGGTCCGCACGGCGCGCGTGCCGCTCGACGCCGACGCCGACACGGCGTACGCGTGCGTCATCGGCGCGCTGGGCGAGAAGACCGGCCTCATCGTCCTCGACCACATCACCTCGGCAACAGCGCGCTGGATGCCGGCGGCACGCATCGCCGCCGAAGCGCGCCGGCGGGGCATCCCGGTCCTCGTGGACGGGGCGCATGTGCCCGGACTGGTCGACGACCCCCTCACCGACATCCCGTGCGACTTCTGGGTCGGCAACCTCCACAAGTTCGGCTGCGCTCCGCGGGGCACCGCGGTGCTCGTCGCGCGCACCGGACTGCGCGATCGCCTGCACCCGCTGATTGACTCGTGGGGTGCTCCCGAGCCCTTCCCCGACCGGTTCGACACCCAAGGGACCGTGGACGCCACCAGCTACCTCGCCGCGCCCGCGGCCCTCGGCTTCATCGAGGACACCTGGGGGTGGGAGAAGGCCCGCACCTATATGCGTGAGCTGGCCGACCATGCGGAGCGGATCGTCGCCGAGGCGTTCTCGGACCTGACCGGGCAGGACTGTCGCGTGGACGTGGGCATGCCCGTCGGCGCGATGCGGCTGGTGCGGCTCCCCGCACCGTTGGCCGCGACCCGCGCAGAGGCCGACGCGCTCCGTGACCGGGTCGGGCGGGAGTTGGGCGTCGCCGCCGCCTTCACCAGCTTCGGAGGCGTCGGCTATCTGCGCCTTTCGACGCACGTGTACAACACGGCGGCCGATTTCGAGTACTTCGCCGAGCGCTGCGTTCCCGTGCTCGGGGCATGGTCCCGCGAGCGGTGATCTGGTGGCGGTGCGGGACCCGGCATCGCCGGATCCCGCACCGTCGGTCACGGCCGTGCGAACCCCGTACGCGGGGGCAGCCTCCCGTGCCTCAGCTGACCTCGACGGTCACCGTCCGGCCCGGCTGCACGGCGATGTCGGCGTAGGTGTACGTCGTCCCGTTGACGACCGTGGTCCTGATCGGCCAGGTCGTACCGTCGACCGTGACCGACGAGCGTTGACCGGGGAACCGGGCCTCCCAGGTGTACGGGGCGGAACCGTGGTTGGTGAGGGTCGACTTCGTGGAACCGTCATGACGCAGTGCGAAGGTCTGGCCGCCGATCTCCAGTTGGTCGATCTTCAGCCAGTCCATGCCCGCAGGCAGTCGGGACTGCGTGGTGATCCGCCGGTTGGGGGCGTCGGGTGCGAGGCCCATCAGCCCCTTCACCGTCTGGTCGACCAGGGTGTACGAGACCTCCGGGTAGTCGCCGTTGGGTCCCTGCCGGGACACCGGGTGCTGGACGTCGCGCTGGTCGTAGACGTAGTTCATCCACTTCCACGCGGTGTCGTTGCGGTTGTGGGCGAAGAAGGTGTCGGGCAGGTACGAGATCGCCTCGATGTTGGTCGGCTTGCCGCTTCCGCTCGCCTGCTGGTCGACGTAGTCGAGGTAGGCGTCGTTGCGTGCTCCGGGGGAGATGAGCTGCTTCATGGGCATGAACCAGCTGTTCTCCTTGCCCCAGCCGGTGAGCGCCTGGCCGTCCACGGTGTAGCCCCTGACCATGGCGCCACCGGAACCGGTGCCGCTCCAGGTCGTGTTGAAGTACTCCTTGAGATCGGCGGCCTTCTTGGCGGAGTCGGCGGCCAGCGTGTTGTCGCCCTTGCTCTCCGCGAGGGCGGCCATGGCCAGGTACGCCTTGTACTGGGAGGCGATGGCGTCGCCCGACTCGGCGAGGTGCTCCTCGCCGACTTCGTTGTAGCTCGCGGCGCCGGCGAAGATCCCGTCGCCCGTGCCTTCGGCGACGCCATTGGGCTTCCGGGAGTCGTGGAGCGCGATGAACTCCTCGGTGGTGTGCTGGTAGAAGTCCCACAGGACGGGGTCGTTCAGATATGCGGGGTCGCCGCTCCAGCGGTAGGCCTCATTGGCCTTCTCCACCAGCTCGAAGGGGGCGGGGACCTCGCGTACGTAGCTGTGGGGATTGCGGTAGTCGATCGACAGGTAGGTCTCGTCGTCGAAGTTGACGGCCCACACGGGGAAGTACTTGTGCTTGGCCGTGGACGAGGCGGCGAACGCCCGCAGCATGTTCTTGTTCTCGTCGTGCAGGCCGAGCACGGCCGCACCGCCGAGCTGGTGGACCATGTCGCGCGAGTAGAAGGCGCTGCGGTGGGCGTAGCCCGCCCAGTAGGACGGCCCGTAAACAGCGGTGCCGGAGCCCGAGGGGTAGCGCTCGTCGACGTTGAGGGGGCCGACGGTGCCCGGCAGCTGGACCCAGCTGTTGGCCTTGCGCTTGGCCCAGTCGAACATCTCGACGACCTTCGGGTCGGAGGAGGTCACGACCGGGTCTGCGGGGGCGGCCGGCGAGATCATGACGTCGTCGGCGTTGACCCAGCCGTCCCCGGACTCGAAGGCCGCCTCGAGCCGGTCGCCCGCCCTCAGTTCCACCCTGCTGACCGTGTAGCGGGCATAGGTGGGGCGGTTCGGCAGGGCGACCGCGCCGACGACGGCGCCGTTGACCCGGACGACGAACGTCGCTCCGGGACCGCCGGTGGCGATCCAGGCGGAGAAGTCGTACGTGCCCGGACCGTCGGCCGTGACCGTCTGTGAGACCTTCCTGCCCGCTCCCGCATCCAGGTAGATCAGCTTGGTGCCGCCATGCGGGATGTTGGAGGCGACGCCTGTGCCCGGGGTGAAGGTCCAGCCGGTCGGTCCCTGTTCGAAACCGGGGTTCGCGAGGGTCAGCAGTGGCTGGCCCGCCGCGACGACCTGGCCGCCCAGCGCCAGCGGGGTGAGCAGGGTCATGGCAGCGACGAGGGCCAGGCGTGCGGGGCGAGTGCGTCTCATGGGCTCTCCGGTCTGGTCGGCGGTGCGGGTGGCCGGACGCTAACAGCGCGCTTTCCCGCCCTGCAACACTCCTGCACGATTCTCTTGCTAGATGCAGCAGTAAACTTTCAATGAAGTCTTGCAAGTCTGAATGGCCGATTGTTAACGTCGCCTCTCGTCAGCCGGGCGCTCTCGCCGGCTTGGCTCTTCGATCCGCGAGACAAGGGGCTGTGTCATGGGCATGAACCGTCGCAATGTTCTGCGGGCAAGCGGCGTACTCGCCGCCGGCGTTGGACTGGGAGGCCTCACTGCCTGTTCTGGCACGGGGGCCACGGGCAAGGGAGGCGGTGCGGCCGGCGACGCCAAGAAGGGTGACATCACGGTCTGGAGCTGGGCGGGCCCCGCCGCCGAGATGAAGGCGCTCGTGCCGGCCTTCAACAAGCAGTATCCGGACATCAAGGTCACCGTCCAGGACATAGGCAACCCGGCCATCTGGGACAAGATCACCACGGGGCTCGCGGCCGGCGGAGCCGGACTCGCCGACGTGCTCCACATCGGGGTCGACTACCTGCCGGGCTACGTCGAGAAGTTCCCCAACGGCCTCGCCGACCTGAGCAAGCTCGGCGCGGACAAGTACGAGGACGCCTTCGCCAAGGGCCTGTGGCAGACCGTCTCGTCCAAGGACGGCCGGGTGAACGCCCTTCCCTGGGAGGCCAACTCCGCCGGTTTCTACTACCGGACCGACGTCTTCGAGGACGCGGACGTCGACGTCGACGCCATCGACACCTGGGACGACGCCATCGAGGCCGGCCGACAGATCAAGGCCAAGACCGGGAAGTACCTCCTCGGCATCGA
This sequence comes from Streptomyces sp. NPDC058877, assembly GCF_042742855.1. Classification (NCBI taxonomy): domain Bacteria; kingdom Bacillati; phylum Actinomycetota; class Actinomycetes; order Kitasatosporales; family Streptomycetaceae; genus Streptomyces; species Streptomyces sp. NPDC058877. The sequence continues at coordinate 60,175 of NZ_JBHYMF010000006.1, forward strand.
CAAGCCCGCCTCGCAGGCCGACTCCGCGAACTTCTTCCAGATGCTGCTGCAACTGCAGGGTGCCTTCTACTTCAACCTGGACGGCGAGATCATGCTTGACTCGCCCGAGGCCGTCAAGGCGATGACGATCATCAAGCGGATGAACGACGCCGGTCTCGTGAGCGACCTGGCCGGTGGATGGAACGCGCTGATCAGCTCCATCAAGAAGGGCACCGCAGCCGTACTGCCCTGGCCCACGTGGTTCGGCGGCATCATCGAGGAAACCGTCCCCGACGAGGCCGGCAGATGGGGGGTGCGCCTGCCCCCGGCCGTCCGTCGCGGCGGCTTGACGAGCGCCACCGTCAACTCGACCCACCTCGCCGTGTCCGGCACCAGCAAGCAGCAGGCCGCCGCTTGGAGTTTCGCCGAGTTCGTCCTCACCCGCCCTGAGAACCAGGTGAAGATCTACAAGGAGAAGGGCATCGCCCCCGCCCTGATGAAGTCCTACGGCGACCCGGTCTTCCACGCCGGGTCGACGTTCTTCAGCGGACAGAAGAAGGGCGAGGTCTTCCTCGACGCGCTGAAGGCGGACTCGCCGGCGTTCAACTACACCGCCGACTACGCCCGCGCGCTCAAGGCCACCACCGACGCCCAGACGAAGGTGCTCCTCAACGGCGCCGACCCTGCCAAGGCACTGCGCGAAGCCGCCGATCAGCTCGCCCAGCAGACCGGTCGCAAGAAGGCGTGATGACCGCCCTCACCTCACCGACCCGCACGAAGCCGCCGATGGGCGCGCCCGGGAGGACGCGCCCACCACGGTTCACCGCCCGGCGCCTGGCCCCGTACGCCTTCGTCCTGCCGGCGCTGCTGCTCTTCGCCGTGTTCAAGGTCTACCCGATCGGCCGCTCCTTCGTCCTCAGCCTCTACAAGACGGTCGGTGGCGTCGACACCTTCGTCGGCGTCGACAACTACGCCAGACTGCTCGGCGACCCACTGTTCTGGACCGCGCTGCGGAACACCGCCGTGATCCTTGCCGTCCAGGTGCCGGTGATGCTGGCGCTGGCCACCGGACTGGCCGTCGCCTTCGGCTCCACACTGCTGCGCGGACGCGCCGTGTTCCGGCTCGGGTTCTTCCTGCCGATGGTCACCGGCCTGGTGGCGTACGGCCTCATCTTCTCGGTCCTGCTCAACGAGAAGTACGGGCTGGTGAACTGGCTGCTGGGACTGGTGGGAATCGGCGAGGTGCCCTGGCTCGTCGATCCGCTGTGGGCGAAGATCTCCCTGGGACTGGCCCTCACCTGGCACTACACCGGCTACAACGCAGTGATCCTCCTCGCGCGGCTGCAGTCCATCCCCACGGAGCTGTACGACGCGGCCTCCGTCGACGGCGCAGGCGGGTGGAAGTCCTTCCTGCACGTGACGCTTCCGGGACTGCGACCGGCGATCCTGCTCACCACGGTGCTGTCCACCATCGGCACCCTGCAGATCTTCGACGAGCCCTACGTCCTCACCCGCGGCGGACCGGACAATGCCACCCTCACCATCGGCGTGTACCTCTACCAGAACGCCTTCGTGTACTTCGACTTCGGCTACGCCTCGGCCATCGCCTACGCCCTCGCCGTACTGATCGGCGTCCTCGGGCTGATCCAGTTCCGCGTCCTGGGAGACGGGAAATGACCACCGACACCACCGGAGCCGGCAGAGCCACGGGCCGCGGCAGACGCCCACGACGCAGCCACGGCAGCAGCATCATGCTGACCTCAGGCCTGGCGATCGCTCTCGCCGTCGTCCTCGTCCCTTTCTACTGGTTCGTCATCGCCAGCACCCACAGTTCCCAGGAGATCTTCGGCTCCCCGCCACCACTGCTCCCCGGCGGGCACCTCGCGAAGAACCTCTCCACCCTGCAGGAGACGGCGTCCTTCGGCCGTGTCGTGCTGAACTCGCTGGGCATCGCCGCCCTCTACACGCTGTGCGCGGGAACGGTGTGCACACTGGCCGGCTACGCCTTCGCCAAGTACCGGTTCAAGGGACGCGATCCGCTGTTCGGTCTGCTGATGCTGGGCCTCGTCATCCCGGCCCAGGTCACCCTGGTGCCGCTGTTCAAGCTGATGGCCGAGCTGGAGTGGCTCAACACCTACCAAGCCGTGATCATGCCCAACCTCGCCCTGCCCTTCGGAATCTTCCTGATGCGACAGTCCATGGCGGTGCTCCCCGACGAGCTCCTCGACTCGGGCCGCATGGACGGCTGCGGGGAACTCCGACTCTTCGTCGAGGTCGTGCTTCCGCCCATGAAACCGGCGCTGGCCGCTCTGGGCATCTTCCTCTTCCTCTACCAGTGGAACGACTTCGTCTGGCCCCTGATCGTGCTGCGCGACGGAGCGTCCTACACCATCCCGGTGGCACTCGCCTCCCTGCAAGGAGTGGACGACACCGACTACGGCGCCATCCTCACCGGGACGGCTGTCGCCGCGATCCCCATGGCCATCGTCTTCCTGGCCCTGCAACGCCACTTCGTCTCCGGCCTGCTCGCCGGAGCCGTCAAGGAGTAACGTGAGCGCTCTGACCCACGAGGCCGTCACCACCGCCGAACTCGCGCCGGCGGCGTACGAGCCGCTGCTCGACACCGTCGAGATGGCGGTCCTCTCTCCCGGAACCGAACCGACATGGACGCTGTCCGAGCTCCCGGACGGCCTGCGGGTGCTGCGCGTGGACGCCGGCGACGCACCCGTCGAGATCAGGCTGTCCCTCCCCCTGGGGGACGCCACCGGCTACTGGCACCCCAAGGCCGGCTGGTCGCGCACCATCGTTGCCGACTGGGCGGGGCGATCCACCGTCAGCCTCGTCGACGGATTCGCCACGGGATGCCTGTACGACCACTCCGGGGCGACCATGCTCACCTTCGCGGCCACCGACCCGGCACCCGAGGTCCGGCTCCGCTTCGGGGTGTCCGAGGAGAACGACACCTACGTCGTGCACCTCGAACTGCCCGCGGCCCCGGACCCGCACCGCATCCTGTTCGTGCCGCGCCGCCCCTCGGTCGCCTCGGCGCTCGGCGCCCTGCGGGACTGGTTCACGGCCGAGACACGGGCCATGCCCGTCCCGGAAGCAGCCCGACTGCCCGTCTACTCCACCTGGTACGCCTTCAACCAGCAGGTGGACGCTGCCTCCGTCGAGCGGCAGGCCGACCTGGCCGTCGACGTGGGCTGTGGAGTGCTCATACTCGACGACGGCTGGCAGCGGTTGGGCAGCGGTCGCGGCTACGCCGGCTGCGGTGACTGGGAGCCCGACCCGTCCAAGTTCCCCGACTTCACCGGGCACGTGGACCGCGTGCGCCGTACCGGCCTCCGCTACATGGCCTGGATCGCCCCGCTGCTGCTCGGCCCCGAGGCGGACTGCTACGACCGATGGGCACCGTGCGCACCGATGGCGGCGACGGTGCCCGGGGCGTACGTCCTCGACCCGCGCCGACCGGAGGTGCGGGCCCACGCGGTGGACACGTGCGTGGCTCTCGTCCGCGACCACGGGCTCGACGGGCTCAAGATCGACTTCCTTGATGAGGCCATGGTCTACGCCGGCGACGGCGGCGACATCGGGCAGGCCCTGACCCTGTTGCTCACCGAACTGCGGTCCGCGCTGGAAGCGGAGCGCACCGACCTCCTGATCGAGCTTCGACAGCCGTACGTCGGTCCGGGCATGGTGCCGTTCGGCAACATGCTCCGGTCGTTCGACTGCCCGGGCGACGCCGCCGCCAATCGGGTGCGCACGATCGACACCGCCTTGCTCGCCGTGGGCGGGGCCGTACACTCCGACCCTCTGCTGTGGAACGCGGAAGCCCCCGTGGAAGCTGCGGCGCGGCAGCTCATCGGGGCCTTGCACGCGGTACCGCAAGTCTCCGTCCGGCTCGACGGGCTGCCGCACGACCACGTCGAGGCGCTGCGCTTCTGGCTGGCGCAATGGCGACGGCTCCGTCCGCAGCTCCTCGACGGAACCGTCCGGCCCGGGCGTCCCGACGACCTGTACACCCTGGTGCGGGCCGAGGCGGCCGGAGTGAGCGTGCTGGCCGTGCACGGCGAGCGCACGGTGCGGGTCCGGCCCGCGGAGTTCAGGGAAACGGTTCTGGTCAACGCCTCGGACGCGGACCGTCTCGTGCTGGACGTCGTGGGCGCCGCCGCACACGTGGAAATCGTGATCCATGCATGTGACGGCCGTATGATCGAGCGGAGTCGGACAACCCTCCACCCAGGCCTGCAGAGCCTTTCCGTTCCGCGGATGGGGCTGGCACTGGTCAGGAACATCGGATGAACCTCATGTCGAAAGGGGACCAGTGAAGGTCGGCATCGTCGACATCGCGGCTCGCGCGGGAGTGAGTGAGGCGACGGTCAGCCGGGTGATCAACCGGCGGCAGGGGGTGGCGAAGAGGACGCGGGACGCGGTCGAGAGCGCCATGGCCGAGCTCGGTTACGAACGACCGGTGCAGGGCCAGCTGGTCGCCGTCGTCACCGAACGCGTCTCGAATCCGTTCTTCGCAGACGTCGCCGAGCGCATCGAGTCCTCGCTCGCCCCGCACGGGTTGAAGACCGTGCTCTGCCCTGCGTTTCCCGGAGGAGTGCAGGAGCCCGAGTTCATCACGTCCATCGTCGACAAGGGCATCGCGGCCGTGGTCTTCCTCTCCGCGTCCAACACGCTGGAGGGCGCCGACACCGATACGTACGAACTGCTTCGTGCCCGCCGCATTCCCTACATCGGCGTCAACGGCGAGTTCGCCGACGGGGTGCCCGCCCCCGTCTTCTCCACGGACGACACGCTCGCTGCGGAGCTGGCCGTCGACCATCTGTACCGCCTCGGCCATCGCCGGATCGGCATGGCCTCGGGGCCGATGGGCAACCATCCCGCCGAGCGGCGGGTGCACGGCTTCGTGGACGCGATGAGCAGGCGCGGTGTCGAGGACGCCGAACAATGGGTGATCCGCCAGTCGTACACGGTGGAGGGCGGCCAGGCCGCTGGCGCTTCCCTGGTGGGCCTCGGCGCCACCGCTGTCGTGGCGGCGAGCGACTACATGGCCCTCGGTGCGATTCGCGGCATCCGCCGCCAGGGGCACTCCGTGCCCGGTGACGTCTCGGTCGTCGGTTATGACGGGACGATGATCACCGAGTTCCTCGACCCGCCCCTGACGACGGTGCGGCAGCCCACGGACCGCCTGGCGCTGGAGGTCGGACGGAGCATCCTGGAGCTCGTCAGCAACCGGGACGTACCGACCGGAGAGCTCCTCTTCGATCCGGAACTGGTGATCCGGGCTTCGACCGGTCCGGCCCCGGGGGCGTAAGCCCTCGTGAAGGCTCCCCCTCGGTTCGTGGACGCCTGAAGCTCGGGATCCTGGAGTTCCGGAGGAAGTGGCGCCGGGCGGGAAGCAGGTACGACGAGGCGGTCCACCGAGGAGTTCATGCGGGACGCGATCGCGCTCGTCGACTCCTCCGGCAGGACGGTCGCCGTAGTGGCCCGGGAACCCGGCGTCAGCCCGGAATCCCCGCGCGGCCGGCACCGCAAGGCCGAGGCCGACCGGGGCGAGGGCCGAAGCGGCGAGTTAGCCGGGCCTTCCGGCCCGTCGCCGTCCGCGGCGCCTTCTTGCGGGTGTCGGCCGGGTGTCGGTGGGCCCGGTTGACCATGGAGTCGACGGAGGCGGTCCACCCCATCCGGGCCTTCCGGCCCGTCGCGGGCTTGGGCGTGTTCCAGCAGCTTCGCCCGGGTCCCGTTCGCTTCCCGGCGGACGAACCCGCTCGTAGACGGTCCGCCAGGGCCCGTACCGCTCGGGCAGATCGCGCCGCGGAGCTCTGGTCCGCAGCCGCCACCGCACCCGTCACAACCGTCGGTGTTCACGCCACGGACGGCCCGTCCAACCACCCGCGGCACCTAAGCCGGCGCCCAGGAAGCCGATGACCAAGATCTGCGACAGTCGGTACGACGGCGCTGCCGTCGCACGGGGCGCACCCGGGTGGGTCGGCCGCCGGGGCGGGAACCAGACGGGTCCTCACCGAGTCATGACATGCATGGCACAGAAGGGGCAACACCGTGGGTGAGGAGTCGACGTGGGGAGAACTTCTTCTGGGGTTGGTTCTCATCATGGGCATCCCCGTGGTCATCATCGGAGGGGCGATCTTCTCCCTCGTGGGACTGGTGCTGTGGGTGACTGCGCCGGAGCGTCGCTGGAGGTCCTGATGTGACGGCGCAGGCAGAGGCTTCCGCCGCCGTCGTCGGTATCCTCGTCCTCTCCTGAAACGAGCTGGCGCCACTTCGGATCGGCTTGAGCCCGAGCCAGGGCCAGCTCAGGGGGTGCTGCTTCCGGCCGGAGCATCGAGGCCCTCTTCCGTTTCTGCACCGCGTTCCCGGACGGGGGCCGGGAACAGGCCGACCACTTCGTCGAGCAGTCGACGGGGGAGCGGGACCGCATCCACCGAGGCGGGACCCCCGCTGGTGGACCGAGCTCGGACGGGAAACGCACCGCGAACAGGCCGGGGTGGACCGCGAACGGGTTGGAACGGCGGGGCAGGAGTGGGATGCGGCTGGGACCGACCGGGGTCCCGGCGCAAGCCGAATGCCGCTGTGCACGAGGCCGTCGAGAGACGCCTGACGAGTAGGGGCCCAGGTCAGGTGTCTCTCTTCGTGTGCCTAGAAGAAGCTCGGGTTCTTCTGAGCTTCTTCGGCGAAGCGGTTGACGACGTGGCCGGGCGGATTCGACGACGGCGCCATGAACGGCCGTCCGGCGACGCCGTCCGCTGCACCCGCTCCGCCTGCGGGCCGCGGCGGAGCGCGGTACGGTCCGTGGCCGGCGCCGCCGGGCCGCGCCAGTGGGCTCAGCAGGCCCCGAGGTCCTCCCAGACTCCCCATTCGCCGGTGGTGCCGGGCTCTTCGTTGGTGGTCCACCACTTGGCGCGCCAGTCGTGGTCCGCGTAGGAGACCTTGTCGCCGCCGACGTAGATGCTCTCGGGGTTCCAGGCCGGCACGGTGCAGGTGCCCGGGTCGCCGCCGTCGTCCCCGCCGTCGTCGGTGCCGCCGACGTTGACGTCGATGCAGGCGTAGAACGCGTTGCCGGTGTCCGCGATGTTCCAGACGGCCAGGACCTTCTGTCGGCCGGTGAAGTTGCCGAAGTCGACTTGGTGGCTGAGCTCGGCGGGCGGCTGCGCGCCGTGGCCGTCGAACTCCGCGATCTTCTGGTTGCCGATGAAGTACTGCCAGTTGTCGGTGGCGTGCCGGGCGGTGAAGTGCCAGGTGAACGGCTGCGAGGTGGCCACCGGCGTGACGTGCCATGCCTTGCTGTCGTCATCGAGTTCGGCGAACTGCGCGTTGCCGCCACTGCAACTGTGCAGCCCCTTCGGTCCTTCGACGCTCTGAGGCTCGTACTTGATCTCGCCGCAGTCGAGCATGCCCGACGCGCACTGCTCCTGCCGGCTGCCGGGCGAGGTCACCCAGCCGTGGGCGTTGGCCGTTCCCGCGGGGAGGCTGACGGCGAGCAGCGGAGCGACCAGGGCTCCGATGGCGACGGCCACCCATCTTTTCATGTGCATGCCAATCCTCTTCCTCGGTGTGCCCACTCCCGCGCCCGCACCGCCCGACACCCCGGGCGCGACGCGCGACGCGCCCCTTCGATCGGAACCGCTCATCGTCAACGACTGTGGGCGTAGGTCTGGACCTGAAGGGTTATTGGTCCAGACCATACTCGCGGGGCGGGGGCGGTCAAGGGGGTGGACACGATAACTGTCAAAGGGGAAAGGTCAGTTGGTCCGCGTTGCGGCACGGCATGCGGATCGGGTAGCCGCCGACCTCGCCGTATCCCCGGCCCGAGCCCGACACTGGCCGGGAGCACGGCCCACCTCCAGAACCCCGGAACTCCGGAGCCGGGGGGTGCGTCCGAGGTGCCGTGTCACGGCAACGGTCCGTCGGCCCCATGTGCGAGGGTCAGTTGCCGGGTCACTGTCGCCCCCATTGAGGAGCCCGCGTGCAGCAGGCCCCGCTCTGAGCGGGGCGTGACGGCCCGCTTGGGCAACGCGTCCCGCCCCAAGCCCTGTTGGCTGGTCACTCCCTTCCCCAATGCGTCGAAGACGCGGCGTGCCCAGAGGTGCGGCACCGCCACCTCGTGACCCGTGGCGCGCAGCCGCTCGGCACCCGCGCGCACGGCCGGTCACCGTGCGTACGTCGAGTGAACCAGCAGGATGTTCCTGGGGCCGTCGCGCCGGCCCCGCCGACGGCGGCCGATCACGGTCGGCTACGGTCGGGTGCATGGAGACCATCCTGCGACCCGTCGTCGTGATCGGCGGCTCGGTCGTGCTCGCCCTGCTCGCCGGGTGGCTGCTCGACCTGCTGCTGCGCCGTGCCGACTCCCGACACGACGAGACCCCGCTGTGGGGTCTGCTGCGTCATTGCCGGGTGCCCTTCCAGCTCGTGCTCTGCTCGGGGCTGCTGCTCAGCTTCCACAAGCAGGCCGAGTTGTTCGGCGCCTACTCCGACGGGATCAGACAGACCCTGCTCCTCGCCGTGATCGCCAGCATGGCCTGGCTGCTGGTGCGGATCTCGGCGGCGGTGGTGGAGACCGCCTTCGCCCGCTATGCGGCGGTTGCCGAGGACCCGGCCCGGGTTCGCCGGGTCCGCACCCAGGTCACCCTGATCCAGCGGGTGGTCACGGCGGCCGTGGTGGTCGTGGCGATCGCTGCGATGCTGCTGACCTTCCCGGCGATGCGGGCGGTCGGCGCCTCGATGTTGGCCTCGGCCGGCATCGTGGGCATCGTCGCCGGCATCGCGGCACAGTCCACCCTGGGCAACCTGTTCGCGGGCCTCCAGATCGCCTTCGGCGACACCGTGCGGATCGGGGACACCGTGGTGGTGGACGGAGAATGGGGCAAGGTCGAGGAGATCACCCTGACCTTCCTGGCGGTCCGCACCTGGGACGAGCGCCGCGTCACCATGCCGGTCTCGTACTTCACCGGCAAGCCCTTCGAGAACTGGTCCTGTGGCGGCACGGAGATCACCGGTGCCGTCTATTTGCACCTGGACCACTCGGCGCCGATAGAACTGCTGCGCGAACACCTCCTGGAGTTCCTGCGCGCGCACCCCGCCTGGGACGGCCGGCGGGCCAGTCTGTTGGTGACGGGCACCAGCCCGACCACCATCGAGGTGCGGGCCCTGGTCACCGCCAAGGACTCCGACGACGTGTGGACCCTGCGGTGCGCGGTGCGCGAGGAACTGATCGCCTGGCTGTGCGCGGAACACCCGTACGCCCTTCCGCGCGTGGCCACCGGGCCCTCGGCGAGTCCGCCCTGGGCGGCGCGGTCCGGTACCGGCGCGCCGGTACCAGGAGCCGCCCGCGCAGCGGAGGCCGGCCGACGTGCCCCTCGGGAGTCAGCACCGTTGGAGACCCCTGAGTTCCCGGACTCTCCCGAGGCGGGGAGCGCCCCGGACGGAGCGGGGGGTGGAACCTCTTGACCCGCTCCTTGCCCTGAAGGCGCGGAACATCAAGACCGTCTCATGGGCGGCCGACCAGGTGGCCGACGGCTGGCCGCCCGCACCCCCGACGATCCCGAGGGTCGCGTCGAGGGCGTGGACGGTCCATCCGAACAGCCCCCGGGAAGTGCGGGACGTCCTGGACGGGTGCGGGGCGGCGACGGCCGAGGCGCGGCTTACCGGGCGTCGGAGTTCGGGCAGGCTGAGGGGCCGGGTCATGGACTTCACCCGACCCGCCGTGCACTGCTCCGGCCGCGCGCCGCTCCCTCGGGCCGGTCGCTGTACCGGCGCATGAGCCGTGACCCGCTCCCATGTCCCGAGCGGGCAGTTCTTCGGTTTCCATGAAAATGGCGCAAAAGCCTTTGGGCGTGGGGTGGAGCTGTTGCTCAGGAGGACTGTTCCCCGCCCGCGCGGGAAGCTCTCCGAAATCCCGCTGCACCCCCGAGGCCCGTCTGGTCGCGGAGCTGGTGACTGCTGGGGGCGCGGGGTGCAGCTGCGGGCGGTCAGACCAGGAACTCTGACAGTTGGCGGTTGAGCTCGGCCGGCATCTCGGTGGGCATGGAGTGGTGCGAGGCGTCCGCTAGCGTGGCGAGGGTTGCGTTCGGCAGGAGTCGACGGGCACCGGTGGCAACGCGGCGCACGTCGTGCGCCCGGCTGCGCTCGGCCAGCAACACCAGGGTCGGGACGGTGCAGGACCGCAGGGCTCCTGCTGCGGGGCGGCGCATGGCGAGGACCTTCGACCGTCGGGCGGAGACGGTGGCACTCAAGAAGTCCCGCCACAGGGAATCTCGGGGAGCGGCTCCGGTTTCCCACAGGAGGAAAGCGCGTTGGCGCTCCTCGGTGTGGCTCAGCACCATGGGTGCCGCGCGCAGCAGGTAGCGCGGGCTCATGCCGGCGAAACAGTTGGTGGGATCGAGCAAGGCGAGCCTGCTGACCCGGTGTGGAGCGTGCAGTGCGTAGTTCAATGCGATCCACGCGCCGTAGGAGTGTCCGCACACGTGGGCCGCTGCGAGCTCCAAGGCGTCGAGGAGCGCGTCCAGCCAGGCCATCAGGTCCGAGGTGCGGCGTAGCGGTGCCCCGTCATGCACGCTGCGTCCGATGTCGCCCATCAGGTCGACCGCGTGCACGCGGTGGGAGCGGCTGAGGGCTTCGACGTTGGCGAACCACACCGCCGAAGTGGTACCGCCACCGGGAAGCAGGAGGAGCGGAGCGGCTCCCTCTGGTCCGGAGAGATGGACCCGTGTGGTGCCGTAGGCGGAGGGGACGTCGATGCTTCGCGTCCCCGTGGGCCACCGGCGCAGCACGGCGTCGTACGCGGCGTAGAAGGCCGTCTCGCCATCCATGACTCCTCCGTGAAATCATCTCGACTGCCGACTCTCTCGTTCATCGAGACAATAGTGGAGAGAACACATGGACGACCAAGACCCCGCACTCCAACTGGTCCATCTGTTGCGGGCCGTCACGGTCGAACTCAACCTCTTCGGCGCCGAGTTTGCCGGCAGTAACGGCTTGCACGCCACGGACGTGCGCGCACTGATCCACCTACTGGACGCCGAGCGGGACGGCTCCGCCGCCACGCCGAGCCGACTCGGCAGACAGCTGGGGTTGAATTCGGCCTCCACCACCGCGTTGATCGACCGACTGGAACGGCTGGGCCTCGTTCACCGTGAACGGGACAGCTGCGACCGTCGCCGGGTTCTGCTGGTCGTGGAGGACAAAGCCATGGACTTGGGCCGGTCGTTCTTCGGGCTGCTGATCGGCAACATGGTCGCGGCCATGCGCTCTTTCGAGGATGCGGAGCTGGCCACGGTACGGCGTTTCCTGGTGGAGATGCGTGACGTCGCCGCTGCCGGAAGACGAGCCCAAGGGGGCGGCGCCGCCTGACCGCAAGCCGGCCAGCACCAGAGCGAGCCGCTGGGTCCTGGTGTGATCGCGGTGTCAACCCATTCCTGCGGCAGCGCGATGCGCATGCACGCGGACCTTGTAGGCGGCGGTGAACCAGGCGTCGGGGTCGGTCGCGCAGTCGCGGACCACCCGGCCGTCGGGCACGAGGAGTGGACGGGACCTTGGCGGCTCCCGGGGAGCCGGATTGGTGCCCGGGGTGAGATGTCGGCCAGGGGAGGAACTTGCCGGAGTCGAAACCGGGGCCTCGGGGGTCGCTGGCAAGGGTGCCGTCCAGGCCCTCGATGGGGCTGCGGCCGCACTCCGGGTCAGGTTCGCTCCCCTTGGGCCGGCAGCCTTCGGACAGTCGCTCACGCGCCCGCCAGTGGCATCGGAGAAATGGCCCTGACCTGGTGTTTTCCTGGGATCTATCTAACCTGGGAGGTTCTGCTCGACATCATCGGAGGGGACATCGTGGGCGAGGAAGACACCAGGTACGACGCCAGCCACATCCAGGTGTTGGAGGGGTGGGAAGTTGTTCGGAAGCGGCCGGGGATGTACGTCGGCTCGACGGGTGAGCGCGGCCTGCGGCAGATGGTGTTCGGGGTCGCGGACCGGGCCGTGAACGAGGTTCTGGCTGGCCGTGCCGTCTCCGTCGACATCACCCTGACGCCCGACGGCGGTGTGCGTGTCGCCGACGACGGGCCGGGCGTTCCCCTCGGCGAGACGGAGGGCGCCGGCGGTCCGGGGCTGGAAGCCCTGCTCACCCACATGTACGCCGGAGCGGGGATCGCAGGCCGCCACGACGTGACGATCGGCTTCTGTGGAGTGGGGCCCTCCGTCGTCAATGCCCTGTCGCGCCGGATGACGGCCGAGGTACGGCGCGAAGGAGTTCGATGGGTCCAGGAGTACGTGCGCGGCGAGGCCACCACCCCGCTCACCAAGGTGGGGAGGGCGACCGGAAGCGGGACCACCATTACCTTCTGGCCCGACGCCGACATCTTCGGAGCCACGGAGCTCTCGTTCGACGGACTGGAGGAGCGGTTCAGAGAACTGGCCTTCCTGAACCGGGGCCTGGAAATCTCCCTGACCGACCTGCGCCGCCCAGATGAGCCCCGCTCGGCGCGGCTCCGCTTCCCGGGCGGGACGAGGGACTTCGTCGACTACCTCGACGGCCACACAGCGGCGTCCGCCCCCGTGGACGCCATCGCCTTCGAGTGCGAGGACCCTCGCATGGGAGGCGTGATGGAGGTGGCCTTCCGCTGGTGCAGCTGCCCTGATGAGCGGGTGCAGAGCTTCGTCAACAGCCGGCCCACCGTCGGTGGCACGCACGCGATGGGCTTTTGCGACGGTCTGGCGGCCGCAGTCACCTCGTACGCGCGGGAGCAGGGACTGCTGACGCCCAGGGACCCCGACTTCGGCGCCGACCGGATCGGCGCGGGCCTGACGGCGGTCGTGTCGGTGAAGCTGGACCGCCCCGAATTCGAGGACTCCACGCGCGGCGTGCTGGGCAACTCCGAAGTACGCGAATGCGTCGGACGGGCCGTCCGGGACCACCTCGGCAGGTGGCTGAAGGAAGACCGGGAGCGGGCCGCAGCCGTCATCGACCAGATCGCCCAAGATACCCGCCGGCACTGACCGACAACGCCCCGCCCTGCCGGTCCAAAAGAACGAGACCGGCAGGGCGTCAGCAGGATGCAGGCGCTGGATCGGAGTTCGGAGCGGCCGTCCACCTGCACGTGCGGACTTGGGGCCACTCTCACAAGTGTTCATCTGTGAGAGTTCTGCGAGAGCCCCAGGGGGCCGCGTTTTTGCAGGTTGCCATTCACAAACGCCCGCTCGAAACCCGCGTGCTGTGCGAGGCACTCCTGAGAGGCTGTCCGCTCCTGCTGGACCCTCGAAAGCTTCTGCGCCACCGACCTCATGCGGCACGTCATGATCGGCAGCACCGCAGCTGCCGCCGACTGCCACATCGACTCCGACCGCCTCGCCGACAACCACACCATGCAGCCTTGGACCGACTGAACCCTGGTCGTCGGCCGCAAGCCCGACGCGCACACAGCTACCCCCAGCCCCGACCCCCGGCACGCACCGCTCCCCGCGGTGCTGTCCGCCCTGCCCGAGGAGGACGGACAGCACGGAGTCACCGTGCCCGGGAACCGGCCGGCCGAACGATCCAGGTCAGGCAGGTGGGTCAGGCGCCGGAGTCCCGCAGAACACCTGAAGCACCGGGTAGTTCCTCGGGTCTGCGGGCTGTTCCCGCGAGAGGCAGGACATGCCGGTTGGCGCAGCGGACGGGGTGCTGATGGTCGACCTCCCAGTCCCGTTCCGGACCGGGCGCGGCGGTACTCGTGACATACAGCGGCGTGCGGCAGGCATTGCACCAGTAGTGCGACCGGCCCATCACAGCAGCCGCCCTGATCGGGAGGGGGCGCCGCCGTCATCGAAGCGGTCGGATGCGTACAGTGCGGGAGCGACGGTAGGAGCGGGGCAAGAGCGTTTCGTGTTCATGATCGCTGAAACGATCCGGCACGGCGGTCGTCACTGCCTTTCCCCCGCGGAGTCGACCAGACCGTTCCTCGGCGCTCTCATGGCCCCTGACCGAGTCATTGCGAACCGCGTCGGTCCAGTGGCCCCGCCTTGAGATCACTCCCCAATGGGACGGGCCTGATGTTCCTCGCCTTGAGCTACACCAAGCTCGACTTGAAGAGCGTTTTGTCCTGGCAGGGGTGTTTGGTATCGTCGGATCGTTTGAGGAGTTCTGCCGATGCGGGGGGCTTGGTCTGGGCAGTTGGTGTCATCGTCAGGTGAGAGGATCACGAGATGCCTCTGCCTCAGCCCGATGATCTGACCTCGCTGGTCCTGCGTACCGACTTCGGTGACGAGGGGGCCTGGGACTCGGTTCGAGTCGCACTTGACGCGGCTGACGAGTACCCCCATGCCACATGTGTCAGCGAGCTTCGCTTCGCCGACATGGGGGTCCAGGCGTTGATGGCTGAAGAGGTTGCTGCGGACGAAGACGAGCAGATCGTTTACATGTTTCTGGCGGACGCAGTCACGATGAAGAATTCGGATTACCCGCTCCTGGCCGTAGATCTCTCAGACGAGCCCGGGCGAACGTTCAGGGTCCCCGCTCGGTGGTTTCCTGACATCTCGGCCAACCTCGGCATCGCCGACATGGACTTTGCGGAGTTCGCCGATGCCGCTGATGGATCAGGGACCTTCACGCAGGCCCGGGACCGACAGCGACAGGAGGGCGCCGCTCTTCCAGGGCCCCGGTGCCGTGACACCCGCCAGGGCACCGCGGCAGGCTCGGACCTCAGCCGGTCCAGGCCCAGTCGGCGATCTCGGGCATGTCGGTGCCGTGTTCGCGGATCCACGCGTCGTGGCGGGTGCGGACGTCAGCCATCTGCTGGCGTACACCCGCGGCACGGACCGAAAGGCCGGGGACGCGGTCGATGACGTCCATGACCAGGCGGTAGCGGTCGAGGTCGTTGCGCAGGACCATGTCGAAGGGCGTGGTGGTGGTGCCGATCTCCTTGTAGCCGCGGACGTGCAGGAACGGGTGGCCTGCCCGGCGGTAGGTGAGGCGGTGGATGAGCCACGGGTACCCGTGGTAGGCGAAGACGACCGGCTTGTCGCGGGTGAAGATCGCGTCGTACTCGCTGTCGGGCATGCCGTGCGGGTGTTCTTCGGCGGGCATCAGCCGGGCGATGTCGACCACGTTGACCACACGGACGGCCAGGTGCGGCAGGTGACGGCGCAGCAGATCGACCGCGGCCAGCACCTCCATGGTGGGCACGTCACCGGCGCAGGCCAGGACGACGTCCGGTTCACCGGTGCCGTCCTCGGTGCCGGCCCAATCCCAGATGCCCAGCCCGCGGGCGCAGTGCGTCCGGGCTTCGTCCAGCGAGAGCCAGTCGAAGCACGGCTGCTTGCCGGCGACGACGACGTTGACGTAGTTCCTCGAACGCAGGACGTGGTCGGCAGTGGTGAGCAGGGTGTTGGTGTCCGGGGGGAAGTAGACGCGGACGGCCTCCGGGCTCTTGTTGAGGACGTGGTCGACGAAGCCGGGATCCTGGTGGGAGAAGCCGTTGTGGTCCTGCCGCCACACGTGTGAGGTGAGCAGGTAGTTCAGCGACGGGATCGGGGCCCTCCAAGGGAGGCTGCGGGTGGTGCGCAGCCATTTGATGTGCTGGTTGACCATGGAGTCGACGATGTGGACGAACGCCTCGTAGCAGGAGAACAGGCCGTGCCGCCCTGTCAGGTTGTAGCCTTCGAGCCAGCCCTGACAGGTGTGCTCGGAGAGGATCTCCATCACCCGACCGTCGCCGGTCAGGTGCTCGTCGACCGGGAGGGTCTCGGCCTGCCACGCCTTGCCGGTTGCGCCGTAGACGGCCTGGAGCCGGTTGGAGGCGGTCTCGTCCGGTCCGACCAGACGGAAGTCGCGCCGTTCGGCGGTGTCGGCCATGACCTGCTCCAGCAGACCGCCCAACACCCGGGTGGGCTCGTGCGCCGTCGCACCGGGCTTGTCCACCGCGACGGCGTACTTCTCCAGTGGCGGGATGGGCAGCTGGCGGGTGAGCAGGCCGCCGTTGGCGTGTGGGTTGGAGCCCAGTCGGCGCGTACCGGACGGGATCTGCGCGAGCACCTGGGGCCGCGGTCGGCCGTGTTCGTCGAAGAGTTCCTCGGGCCGGTACGAGCGTAGCCACGCTTCCAGTTGGGCGAGGTGCTCCGGACTGGAGCGGACCTGGTCCAGCGGGACCTGGTGGGCGCGCCAGGTGCCTTCCACCGGCAGGCCGTCTACCTCGTGCGGTCCGGTCCAGCCCTTGGGAGTGCGCAGCACGATCAGCGGCCAGCGGTGGCGACGCGGTGTCCTGCCCGCCTGCCGGGCGGCACGCTGGACGGCTTCGATCCGGTCCACCGCCGCGTCCATGGCGGCAGCCATGGCCCGGTGCACCTCGGCCGGGTCGTCACCGGTGACGTGCAGCGGCTCGTGTCCGTAGCCGCGCAGCAGTTCGTCCAGCTCGTCCTGGGGGATGCGGGCGAGTACCGTCGGGTTGGCGATTTTGTAGCCGTTCAGGTGCAGGATCGGCAGCACCGCGCCGTCGTGGACGGGGTCGAGGAACTTGTTCGAATGCCAGGACGCGGCCAGTGGCCCGGTCTCTGCCTCACCGTCACCGATCACGCACGCCACCAGCAGGTTGGGATTGTCCAGCGCGGCGCCGTAGGCGTGCGAGAGGGAGTAGCCCAGTTCGCCGCCCTCGTGGATGGAACCGGGGGTCTCGGGGGCCACGTGGCTGGGGACCCCGCCGGGGAAGGAGAACTGCCTGAAGAGCCGGGCCATGCCCGGCTCGTCGCGGGTGACGTCGGGATAGGTCTCGGTGTAGCTGCCCTCCAGCCATGAGCCGGCCAGCACGGCCGGGCCCCCGTGGCCGGGGCCCCAGACGCAGATCGCGTCCAGGTCGCGGGCCTTGATCACCCGGTTGAGGTGCGCGTGGACGAGGTTCAGGCCCGGTGAGGTGCCCCAGTGGCCGAGCAGGCGCGGCTTGATGTGTTCCGGTCGTAGCGGCTCACGCAACAGCGGGTTGGCCATGAGGTAGATCTGCCCAGCCGCAAGGTAGTTGGCCGCCCGCCAGTAGGCGTCCAACCGCCGGATCTCCTCGTCGGAAGGAGCGGCCGGGGCGCGCCCCTCCGTCGGGGTGGGGTCGTGGGACATCGAGACTCCTTTGCTCGCAGGCTTCGTCGACCGTCGCTCCCGTTCAGGGTTCTCCGTCGTCTCCGGCACGCACCAGGGGCGTGCGTGCCGTCCATAGGGGTCCAACGGCCCTGTCGGGCCCACCGGAACGCCTGCGGCAGGGACCTGCTCACCGCACACGGGCCTCTCGGCCCTCAGGAAGACGTCCGCCTGGGAGCGGCGCTGAGGACGCGCCGCGGAGGGAATGGGGGTGGATCGCCACGGGGCTCTTCGGTCTGGCCGACCATAGGGGCAAGACCACCCTCGCCCAGGCACGACTCCGCTTCCTCGACCCGCCCGAGGGCACGGTGACCCCGGCGGACGATCACGTCGGTAGCACGATGTGCCCCACGGAGCGCGGTCGTCGGCGCCCGTCGTGACGTCTCCGCGGCCCCGTCACTGCCCGGTCCGCCGCAGTACGGCTCATGCATGCGCAGCGGCGCCATCCCAACACCGGGCCCGTCCCCACGACACCCGCGAGCACGTCCGGGCATCACGGGAGGACCGCCCCAACCGGCATCGGGTTCCGCGCGCGCGACGTGGCAGAGCGGCTGACGGTGCGTTTCCTCCGGGCCGCCGGAGCACGCGCAGGGCCCTCCGGCTCCGGCCGCAGGGACCATCGGGGTCACGCACGGGACATGCGGCTACTGACCGTAGCGCCCGAGGCCCAGCAGGATCGGCCACGGATCGACTCGCCCGTAGCGACCTGCACAAGGAGTACCAGTCATGCCCAGAACCACAGGGGGCGGCAAGGGGGCCGCGCGCACGACGGCGCTCGGCCTTCCCGCCGCCTCCGCGCTCGTGATCGGCAGCATCATCGGCACCGGAGTGTTCGCGCTGCCGTCCGCCCTTGCCCCGTACGGGCCGGTCTCCCTCGTCGCGTTCGGTGCCGTGACCCTCGGAGCGCTCGCGCTGGCACTGACGTTCGGCGCACTGGCGAGGCGCGTACCGGCCAGCGGCGGTCCGTACGTCTACGCCCGCGAGGCGTTCGGTGAGTTCGCCGGGTTCCTCAACGCCTGGTCGTACTGGATCACCGCGTGGGCCGGCAACGCGGCGATCGTGGTGGCCTGGGTCGGCTACGTCGAGGTGTTCGTCAACACCGGTCACCAGAAGTGGATCTCGGTGCTCCTGGCGCTGGTCGGGCTCTGGATTCCCGCCGCGGTCAACCTCACCGGCGTCCGGAACACGGGAGCGTTCCAGGTGATCACGACCGTGCTGAAGTTCGTGCCGCTGGTCTTCATGGCCACGGTGGGGCTGCTGTTCGTCGACCCGGACAACTTCGGTCCGTTCAACGCCAGCGGTCAGTCGGTGCTGGGCGCGATCTCGGCCGCGGGTGCCATCGCCCTGTTCAGCTACCTGGGCCTGGAGGCCGCCTCGGTGGTGGCCGGCCGGGTCCGTGAGCCGGGCCGGAACGTGCCGCGCGCCACCGTCTACGGCACACTCGTGTGCGCCGTCATCTACATCCTGGGCACCCTCGCCGTCTTCGGCACCGTCTCCCACGGCAAGCTCGGCGGCTCGACCGCGCCGTTCAGCGACGCCGCGAACAACGTCTTCGGTGGCACCTGGGCCGGAGACGCCGTCGCCGTCGCCGCGATCGTCTCCGGTATCGGGGCGCTGAACGGCTGGACGATGCTGTGCGCCGAGATGCCGTACGCCGCCGCCCGCGACGGCCTGTTCCCACGTGCCTTCGCTCGGCTGCGCGGCGACAAGGACGTTCCGGCCTTCGGCATCGTCGTCTCGACCGTGCTCGCCTCGCTGACCACCGTGTTCAGCTACACACGCTTCGAGGACGTCTTCACCAAGATCGTGCTGCTGAGCGTGGTCACCGCCGTGATCCCCTATCTGTTCTCCGCCGCCGCCCAGCTGTACTGGCTGCTCGTGCGTGGCCGGGACGGCCTCAGCCCGCGCCGGCTCGCCCGTGACGCCACCGTCGCCGCGCTCGCGCTGGTCTTCTCGTACTGGTCGGTCCAGGGCAGTGGCTATCAGACCGTCTACTACGGCCTGTTCGTGTTGCTGCTCGGTGTCCCGGTCTACGTCTGGCTCAAGCGCGGCCAGGGCGTCTACGGCGAGGCAGCCATGACGAAGGCGGACACGGCCCCGGCCCGGCGGCAGCCGGTGTCCGAGGCACCTGTGCGGGATCCGCAGGAGCGTGCGCCGGAGACGCCCGCGTCGGCCCGGCAGCCCTTCTGCGGCCCGCGTACGGACCGCGCCGGCGGACCGCGCAAGTGGCCCGGCCTGCGCCACCACGACTGACATCCGCATCGAGCGCAAAGGAACTCCTTGAGGTGAACACCTTCCACGTCGACTCCGAGGTCGGCCCGCTGCGCCAGGTGATCCTGCACCGCCCCGGCCTCGAACTCTCCCGGCTCACCCCGCGCAACGTCGACGCCCTGCTCTTCGACGACATCCTGTGGGCCAAGCGCGCCCGTGAGGAGCACGACGCCTTCGCCCAGGTGCTGCGCGACCACGGGACCCGCGTCCATTACTTCGCCGACCTGTTCGCCCGGACCCTGGACGTCCCCGAGGGCCGCCACTGGCTCCTGGACCGGCTCGTCACCCCGGCCACCGTCGGCCCTGCTCTCGTCGACCCGGTGCGCGAACTGTGCGCCGGACTCGACGGGGAGACGCTCGCCAGCCACCTGATCGGCGGAATGCTCAAGAGCGACCTGCCGCTCGCCACCCCCGACAGCCTGGTGTGGAACACGCTCGGCGGCGACGACTTCGCGCTCACGCCGCTGCCCAACCACCTCTTCCCACGCGACAACTCATGCTGGATCTATGACCAGGTGTCGGTCAACCCGATGGCCAAACCCGCCCGGCGCCGCGAGAGCCTGCACGCGGAGGCCATCTACCGCTTCCACCCGATGTTCGCCGGGGTGGCACCCGCCCCCTTGCTGGACGGACCTGCCGGCACTCTCGAAGGCGGGGACGTCCATGTCCTCGGCAACGGCGCGGTCATGGTCGGCATGGGTGAGCGCACCACCGCGCAGGCCGTGGAGAACCTGGCCGCCCGCCTCTTCACGGCGGGTACGGCGCACCGGCTGATCGCGGTCCAGCTGCCCCCGGCCCGCGCCTACATGCACCTGGACACCGTGCTGACGATGGTCGATCGCGACGCATTCGTCATCTACCCCGGCCTCGCCGACTCCCTGCGCTCGTGGACGCTCACGCCCGGCGCCGAGCGCGGGACCGGCTTCGGCGTCACCCCGAACTCCGACCTGGCGACCGCTCTCGCCGAGGCCCTCGACCTCGACAAGGTCCGCATGCTGTCCGCGCCCCAAGACATCCGGAGCGCCGAGCGCGAGCAGTGGGACGACGGCAGCAACTTCCTGGCCCTCGCCCCCGGAGTGGTCGTCGGCTACGAGCGCAACGTCGCCACCAACACCTACCTGCGCAAGCAGGGCATCGAGATCGTCACCATCGCCGGCGCCGAACTCGGCCGAGGCCGGGGCGGCCCGCGCTGCATGAGCTGCCCCGTCGAACGCGGCCCCGCTGCCTGATCCCACGTGCCCCAGCTGCCCGACCCGACAAGGGGAATTCCATGAACGTCTCCCTGCGAGGCCGCTCCTACCTGAGCGAACTCGACTTCACCGCCAACGAGATCCATCACCTCCTGGACCTTGCCGCCGGCCTCAAGCGGGCCAGACACACCAGGACCGAACGGCCCCGACTCACAGGCAAGAACATCGCCCTGGTGTTCGAGAAGACCTCCACTCGCACCCGTTGTGCCTTCGAGGTCGCGGCCAAGGACCAGGGTGCCGCCACCACCTACCTCGGCCCCGGTGACAGCCACATCGGTCACAAGGAGTCCATCGCCGACACCGCCCGCGTCCTGGGCCGCATGTTCGACGGCATCGAGTACCGGGGCTCCGCCCAGACGATCGTCACCGAACTCGCCGCCCACTCCGGCGTCCCGGTCTACAACGGGCTGACCGACACCACCCACCCCACCCAGAGCCTCTGCGACGTCTTCACCATGCACGAGCACAGCGTCAAGCCGCTCACCGACATCAGCTACTGCTACCTGGGCGACGCCCGCAACAACATGGGCAACTCCCTGCTCTCCATGGGTGCGCTGCTCGGCATGGACGTCCGCATCGTCGCCCCCGAGGCGCTGTGGCCGCAGCCCGAACTGGTCACCGCCTGCCGGGCGCTCGCCGGTGCCAGCGGGGCCCGGATCACCCTTACCGAGGACGTCGAGACCGCCGTACGCGGCGCGGACTTCCTGCACACCGACGTCTGGGTCTCCATGGGGGAACCCGCCGACACCTGGCGCGAACGCATCGAGCTGCTGCTGCCGTACCGGGTCAACGACAAGACGCTCGCCCTCACCGGCAACCAGGACGTGAAGTTCATGCACTGCCTGCCGTCCCTCCACGACCGGCGCACCCGGCTCGGCCAGGACCTCTTCGACACCTACGGCCTGGACGGACTCGAGGTCACCGACGAGGTGTTCTCCTCGGCCGCCTCGATCGTCTTCGACCAGGCGGAGAACCGGCTGCACACCATCAAGGCCGTGCTCGTCGCCACCTTGGAGGACTGAGCCGTGCGCATCGTCGTCGCTCTCGGCGGCAACGCCCTGCTGCACCGGGGCGACCGCCCCGACGCGGCTGTCCAACAGGCCAACGTCGACCGCACCGCCACCGGCCTTGCCGCCCTCGCCCGAGAACACGAACTCGTCATCACCCACGGCAACGGCCCGCAGGTCGGCCTGCTCGCCATGGAGAGCGAGGCCGACCCCGCCCTGAGCGCCCCCTACCCGCTGGATCTGCTCGGCGCGCAGACACAGGGCATGATCGGCTCGCTACTCACCCGCGCCATGCACGATGCCCTGCCGGGGCAGCGGATCGCCGCCCTGGTCACGCACACCCTCGTCAGGGCCGACGATCCCGCCTTCGCCCGGCCGACGAAGTTCGTCGGCCAGGTTTACTCCCGGCAACTGGCCGAGGAGCTGGCCCGCAAGCGGGGCTGGCGCATCGCCCTGGACACCACCGGATGGCGGCGCGTCGTCGCCTCCCCGGCACCGGAGCGGATCCTGGAGACCGAAACCGTCCGCGAGCTGCTCAGCGGAGGGACACTGGTGATCTGCGGCGGAGGGGGAGGCGTCCCCGTCACCGCCGACCGCGACACCGGCGCGCTGTCCGGCGTGGAGGCCGTCATCGACAAGGACCTCACCGCGGCCTTGCTCGCCGAGGACCTCAAGGCGGACTTCCTGCTCATCCTCACCGACGTCCCCTACGTCTACCAGGGCTACGGCACCCCGGACCAGCGCCCCCTGCTCGACGCCACGCCCCAGGAGCTGCGGAGCGGCGGTTTCCCGGCCGGCTCCATGGGCCCCAAGACCGAGGCGGCTGCCCGTTTCGTCGAGCAGACCGGTGGCCTGGCGGCGATCGGTGCCCTGGACGCGGCCCACGAGATGGTCCACGGCAGGTCGGGCACGCTGGTGAGGCCGGACCTCGCAGGCTGAGACACATGGGTCGCCTGCCCGCCGCGCCACCAACCGGCCCCGGAAGCAGGGACGTTCAGCCCCATGGAGGAAGACCTTCGGCCTCCGGCGTGACGGCACGCGTCCGACGAGAGTGACACCTGTCGAAGAAGACCCTCACCCACCCCCGAAAAGGATCCACACCATGGCCGTGCACGAGCACTCTCACCGCGGGCCGGGCTTCCACCTGTCGGCCCTCCGCCGCCGGGTCGCGCCCGTCTCCGCCGCGCCGACGCGCGTCGACACGCACACCGCACAGGCGTACGCCCTCGCCTCGCTGCGGATCCTGACCGGGTTCGTCTTCCTGTGGGCGTTCCTGGACAAGACCTTCGGTCTCGGCTACGCGACCGCGTCCGGCAAGGGCTGGATCGACGGCGGGTCGCCGACGAAGGGATTCCTCAGCTCCGTCGCCGCCGGGCCGATGGAGTCGACGTTCCACGCGTGGGCCGGACACGCCTGGACGGACTGGTTGTTCATGCTGGGCCTGTTCGGCATCGGCGCGGCCCTCATGGCCGGTGTGGCGCTGCGACCGGCCGCGGGGGCAGGCGCGGTGATGATGGCGCTGATGTGGATCGCGGAGTGGCCGCCGGCCAGACATCTGTCGGACGGTTCGCCGAGCATGTCGACGAACCCCTTCGCCGACTACCACGTGATCTACGCTGCCGCGCTGATCGCCCTGGCCGCCGCGGGCACCGGCGCCACCTGGGGCCTCGGCCGACTGTGGGCGCGGTTGCCGGTCGTCCGCGACCACACCTGGCTGCGCTGACCCGCCGCAGCACCCCAGGTCGTTGTGCCGACCTGCGCGAGGGGCCCTGGCTTCCGCCGGCGGCCCCACCCCCGCAGGACCCCCGCACACGACATCGGAATCGGGTCTCCCGATTCAGGAGGAGGAACCATGACCGACACCATCGCCGTGGGCTTCGACGGCTCGCTCGAGAGCCGCACCGCCGCGGAATGGGCGGCCCGCGAGGCGAAGCTGCGCGGACTGTCGGTCAAGCTCGCCCAGGTCTGGGACCCGGTGCCGGAACCCATGGCACAGGCCCCTGTCCTGGGCGCCGAAACACACCAGCACTGGACCGAGCAGGTCCTCCGCGAAGCCTCCGAGAACCTGCGGCAGCACCACCCCGGAGTCGAGGTGACCACCGAACAGCTCAGCGGTTCGCCCGCCCAGGCCCTGGCCGACACGGCGAAGGACGCCGACATGCTCGTCCTCGGCTCCCGCGGCCTGGCCCGGATCGGGGGCTTCCTGGTCGGCTCCGTCGGCCTGTCCACCCTGGCGCACACCGACCGGCCGGTCGTCGTGGTGCGCGCTGCCGGACAGCCGACCGACCAGCCCGAGGCGGACCCGGCAGACACACCCTCCGGGGCGGCGCAGCCCCGCCCGGTCCTGCTCGGACTGGACACCAGCCATCCGAACGACGCACCGATCGACTTCGCCTTCGGCGCCGCTGCGCTCCGCGGCGTGCCGCTGCGGGTGACGCACGGCTGGTATCCGCCCTTTTGCTACGCCTACGGCGCGGCCCCCGAACCCGCGGTCATCGAGAGGGTGGCGCAGGGCGACGCCGCCACCCTGACCGAGGTGATCGGTCCCTGGCAGCGAAAGCACCCGGACGTCGAGGTCGTCACGGAGTCCCACTGCTCCAGCCCCTCGCTCCTGCTGATCGAGGGCTCCAGGGACGCGTCCCTGGTCGTCGTGGGCCGGCGCATCCGCCACTCCTCCCTCGGCTCTCACATCGGATCCGTCACCCATGCCGTCCTGCACCACGCAGCCGCCCCCGTCGCCGTCGTCGCACACGACTGACGCCACAGTCCAAGGAGAGAACTTCCCAATGCCGTTGTCAAGCCGGTGTCGTGACCGGTGGTGTGGCTTGGTAGTACGCTCCGTCTCGGATCATGGCCCACAGGACGTTGGCCCTGCGG
>NZ_JBHYMF010000007.1:0-84208 GCF_042742855.1 Streptomyces sp. NPDC058877
GCCGTGGTGGCGGGGCCGGCCGCTCGGCCGGGGTGGCTCCGGAGGCCCGGGGCGGCTCCGGGTGCCGTCCGGTCAGCCCTCCAGGAAGGCCACCAGGGCGTTCGCGAGGAGGTACGGGTCGTCCGCGCCGCAGAGTTCGCGGGCGCTGTGCATGGAGAGGATGGCGACGCCGATGTCGACGGTCGTGATGCCGTGGCGGGCGGCGGTGATCGGGCCGATCGTGGTGCCGCAGGGCATGTCGTTGCTGGAGACGAAGGACTGCCAGGGCACGCCCGCCTTCTCGCAGGCGGCGGCGAAGACCGCGCGGCCACTGCCGTCGGTGGCGTAGCGCTGGTTGACGTTGACCTTGAGGATCGGGCCGCCGTTGACGCGCGGGTGGTGCGTCGGGTCGTGGCGCTCCGCGTAGTTGGGGTGGACGGCGTGGCCGGTGTCGGAGGAGAGGCAGACGGTGCCGGCGAGGGCGCGGGCGCGGTCCTCGTAGGAGCCGCCGCGGGCGTAGACGGAACGCTCCAGGACGTTGCCGAGGAGGGGGCCCTGGGCGCCGGTGTCGGCTTCGGAGCCGTTCTCCTCGTGGTCGAAGGCGGCGAGGACCGGGATGTACGGGAGGTCCTCGCGCCCCGCGAGGGAGGCGAGCGCGGCGGTGGCCGCGTGGACGGAGAGCAGGTTGTCCATGCGCGGTCCGGCGAGGAGTTCGCGGTCGCGGCCGAGGTAGGCGGGGGCGTCGACGGCGTGGACCATGAGGTCCCAGCCGCTGACGTCCTCGGCGTCGACGCCGGCCTCGGCGGAGACGAAGGAGATCAGGTCGCCCTCGTGGACCTCGCCGATGCCCCAGATGGGCTGCATGTGGCGCTGGCGGTCGAGCTTGAGCCCGTCGTTGACCTGGCGGTCGAGGTGGATGGCGAGCTGCGGGACGCGCAGCAGCGGCCGGTCGACGTTGACGAGGCGGTGGCTGCCGTCGCGGAGGGTGAGGCGGCCGGCGAGGCCGAGGTCGCGGTCGAGCCAGGTGTTGAGGAGGGTTCCGCCGTAGATCTCGACGGCGACCTGGCGCCAGCCCTGGGCGCCCATGTCGGGCTGCGGCTTGACGCGCAGGTTGGGGGAGTCGGTGTGGGCGCCGACGATCCGGTACGGGGTGTGGGCGGCGGCGCCTTCCGGCACGTACCAGGCGATGATCGCGCCGCCGCGGATCAGGTACTTCCCGCCGCTGGTGGCGTCCCAGGCCGCGGTCTCCTCGACGCGGCGGAAGCCGGCCTTCTCCAGCCGCTCGGCGGCGCTCGCGACCGCGTGGTACGGCGAGGGGGAGGCCGTCAGGAAGGCCATCAGGTCGTCGGTGTGGGCGCGGTCGAAGGGGCCGACGCCTGGGCGGGAAGCTGCGCTGCTCATGGGCCCCACCTTACGCAGGCGCCGGTATGCGAATACGGGGTCCCGCAATAAGGAATGCGGGACGGCCGTTGCGGGCGTCGGCCGGGGTCCCGTGCACGGGTCGTCGGGGCGGGGTGCCGGGCTCCGGGGCGGGCGGGGGCCGAACCTTCGGAAAGGGCGGAACGGCCCGCCCCCCTCCCCGGGGACGGGCCGTTCCCTGAAGGACGGGGAGCGTCTTAGAACGCGGCCTCGTCCAGGTCCATCAGCGAGCCGTCGATGGCCTCGGCGAGGGCGCGCTCGGCGGTGACGCCGGGCAGGACGTTGGCGGCGAAGAACTTCGCGGCCGCGATCTTGCCCTGGTAGAAGGCGACGTCCTTGCCGGTGGCGCCTTCGGCCAGCTTCTCGGCGGCGACGGCCGCGCTGCGCAGCAGCAGGTAGCCGACGACGACGTCGCCGGAGGCGAGCAGCAGGCGGGTGGTGTTGAGGCCGACCTTGTAGATGTTCTTGACGTCCTCGCCGGTGGCGGTGAGGTCGGTGATCATCTTGCCGACGATGCCCTCCAGGTCGACGGCCGCCTTGGCGAGCGCGTCGCGGGCCTCGGCCAGCTCCTCGCCGCCGGTGCCGACCGCGAGGAACTTCTTGATCTCCTCGGACAGCGCGTTCAGGGAGGCGCCCTGGTCGCGGACGATCTTGCGGAAGAAGAAGTCCTGGCCCTGGATGGCGGTGGTGCCCTCGTACAGGGTGTCGATCTTGGCGTCCCGGATGTACTGCTCGATCGGGTACTCCTGGAGGAAGCCGGAGCCGCCGAAGGTCTGGAGCGACTGCGCGAGCTGCTCGTAGCCCTTCTCGGAGCCGTAGCCCTTCACGATCGGCAGGAGCAGGTCGTTCAGGCCGTGCAGCGCCTTGGCGTCCTCGCCGGCCGCCTCCTTGACCGCGATCTCGTCCTGCACGGAGGCCGTGTAGAGGACGAGGGAGCGCATGCCCTCGGCGTACGCCTTCTGCGTCATCAGCGAGCGGCGGACGTCGGGGTGGTGGGTGATGGTGACCTTGGGCGCGGCCTTGTCCATGAAGTTGGCCAGGTCGGTGCCCTGGACGCGCTCCTTGGCGTACTCCAGGGCGTTGAGGTAGCCCGTGGAGAGGGTGGAGATCGCCTTCGTGCCGACCATCATGCGGGCGAACTCGATGATGAGGAACATCTGGCGGATGCCGTCGTGCTTGTCGCCGATCAGCCAGCCCTTGGCGGGGTGCTGGTCGCCGAAGGTCATCTCGCAGGTGTTGGAGGCCTTGAGGCCCATCTTGTGCTCGACGTTGGTGGCGTAGACGCCGTTGCGCTCGCCCAGCTCGCCGGTCTCCCAGTCGAACTCGTACTTCGGGACGAGGAAGAGGGAGAGGCCCTTGGTGCCGGGGCCGGCGCCCTCGGGGCGGGCGAGGACGTAGTGGAGGATGTTCTCCTCCATGTCGTGCTCACCGGAGGTGATGAAGCGCTTGACGCCCTCGATGTGCCAGGAGCCGTCCTCCTGCTGGACGGCCTTGGTGCGGCCGGCGCCGACGTCCGAACCGGCGTCGGGCTCGGTGAGGACCATGGTGGAGCCCCAGCGCTTCTCGACCGCGATCCGGGCGACCTTCTTCTGCGCCTCGTTGCCCTCGTTGTAGAGGATGCCGGCGAAGGCCGGGCCGGAGGAGTACATCCAGATGGCCGGGTTCGAGCCGAGCAGCAGCTCCGCGTAGGCCCAGATCAGGGAGCGCGGGGAGACGGTGCCGCCGATCTCCTCGGGGATGCCCAGGCGCCAGTACTCGGAGTCCATGAAGGCGTTGTACGACTTCTTGAAGGTGGCCGGGACCGGGGCGGTGTTGGTCTCGGGGTCGAAGACCGGCGGGTTGCGGTCGGCGTCGGCGAAGGACTCCGCGAGCTCGTTCTCGGCGAGGCGGCGGATCTCGTCCAGGATGCTCTTGGCGGTGTCGACGTCCATCTCCTCGAACGGACCGGTGCCGTACACCTTGTCGCGGCCGAGGACCTCGAAGAGGTTGAACTCGATGTCGCGGAGATTCGACTTGTAGTGCCCCATGGCGACGGCTCCGTAAGGCTCGGGGAGGCAGGTTCCTCGTACACGTGCGTGTGCTCGGCTCCCGGGTACGGGCGTACTACCGGTGAGTAGCGCACGCTCTCTACGATGATGCTACCCACCGGTAATAACGGCAACCCCTATCCGGCCGAGATGTCTGTGACGCCGCACTCAGTGGCGCTGGGGCGGCCGGGGATCAGTACAGGCCGTTCAGGTCCGTTCCCTCGGGCGCGCGGTAGCAGCCGGAGACGACGGTGATCCCGATCAGGTTCTTCTGCTTCGGGTCCGTGCTGCCGACCCACAGCTCGGCGTTCACGGCGAAGTGCTCGTCCTCCTTGTCCGCCGTGAGTTCGAGCGACTTGGCCTTGCTCTTGTTGGGGCCGTACGAGACGACCTTCCACCCCTTCTCGGGCAGCGCCTCGTGGAGCCGCTCGAAGCCCTGCTTCAGCTCGTCCTCGGAGACGTCGTACAGGGACCACGGGTGGCGGACCGAGAAGAGGTGCTCGGGGTCCTCCGCGCAGGTGGAGGCGCCCGCGCCGCCCGGGGTCGACTTGGCCCGGGGCAGGCCGATCATGTCGAAGATCTCGCTGGAGATCTCCTTCGTCCGCTTCCTGGCCTCCTCGACCCCGAGGGTCGTGGGGGTGTAGCCGAGGTCGCCGGTGCCGTCGGAGCCGTTCATGGAGCATCCCGTCGCGAGAGTGGTGAGGCAGAGGAGCAGGGTTCCGAGCGTCGCCCGGCGCCGGGTGCGGCTGCGCCGGGAGACGGGCGACGCGTCCGTCTCGGTCTGTGTGTCGTCGGAGTTCATCAGTCCTCGTCCACCTTGTCGTACGCGCCGGCCACGACCTTCGCCTGGTTCTTCAGGCTCTCCGAGTCGCGGGTCCAGTAGTCGCTGTGGCCGCTCGTGTCCACGTCCATCCGGTGCGCGCCGAACAGCTCGTCCGACGGCACGGTCTGCACGTACCCGGCGTTGAACGGAATGCCGTTCCAGGTCTCGACGCCCCAGGTGTAGCCGCCGAGCCCGGCCAGCTTGCCGCCCGCGGGCACCACGTCGTTCCACGCCGCCTCGGACCACACGTGGCCCTTGTCGACGTCGAGGTCGTCCGCCTTGCCGGTGAGCATGCCGGGGCTGCCGACCGCGACGATGTCGTCGCCCTTGAGGTCGCCCCGGTTCGAGGCGTCGCCGACCACCGTCGAGCCGTAGCTGTGCCCGATGATCGTGGTGTGGCTCTTGTCGGCGCCGCCCTGGACGGTCTCCAGGCCGTCCATGAACTGCAGCAGCTTGGGCGAGCCGTCGTGCGCCCAGCCCTTCTGCATCGCCTCGGGGGCGATGGACTGCGGGGCCTCGTAGCCGAACCAGGTGATGGTCGAGACCTCGGAACCCGGCGCCCACTTGGAGGCCTCCCGCCAGGTCTCCGTCATGCGGTTGACGTCCCCGCCGATCCCCTCGAGCCTCGTCTTCGTGCCGGGCACGTAGACGGCGGTGTGGTCCGCGGTGTCGGGGTTTCCGTTGGCAACGATCGCCCGGCCGATGCCGTCCGTGTCGAAGCCCAGCAGGTACGCCTCGGGGAGGCCCTCCTTGCCCGTTGCGTCGAAGCGGGCCTGGATGGCGTTCATGCCCTTCAGACCCGCCTCCAGCTCCTTCTTCCGGTCGCCGTACTTGTCGTTCCACTCCCGCCACTCGGGGTTCTTGATGACCGCCGGGTAGGAGCCGCTGGGGTTCGGCAGGTACTCCTGGGGCTGCTTCGGGATGGCATTGAGGTCGATCTGGTACTGCGCCTTCGACTCCGCGAGGACCATCCGGTTGGCGTCGTCCCGGACCGCGGAGGGGAGGCCGTCCAGGGCGCCGATGGAGGCCGGGTAGAGCGTCGCGTACTCGTCGCGCTGCTCCTGTGCGAGGCCGTTCCACCAGTCGGCGTTCTCCTTGGGGGACTTGCCGCGGGGGATCTCGTCGTCGTCGGCGTACCTGCCGGCGGCCTCCTGCATC
This sequence comes from Streptomyces sp. NPDC058877, assembly GCF_042742855.1. NCBI lineage: Bacteria > Bacillati > Actinomycetota > Actinomycetes > Kitasatosporales > Streptomycetaceae > Streptomyces > Streptomyces sp. NPDC058877. The sequence goes on from NZ_JBHYMF010000007.1 coordinate 5,407, forward strand.
GCCTTGGTGTCCCTGGCGGCGTCGGCCAGCGTCTCGTCGCTGACGGTGAGGCCGGGCCCGGCCTTCAACTTGCGCAGGACGGAGGCGTAGCGGCCGTCGATCTCGTTGGCCTCGCGGACGGCGTCGCCGATGCGCTGGGCGATGTCCTCGGCCTTGCCCTTGTTGGCGTCGGCGCTGCCGATCCCCTCGGCCTTGCCGGGGAGGTACGGGACGGGGGCGCCGTCGTGCGCGGTGTTGCTGCCCGACAGGAGGACGGACGACTGGATCGGGTAGGTCACCGTCCCGTCGGCGTTCACGGTGAACTTCAGGTTCTCCGCGTCCTCCAGTGCCTGCTTCAACTTCTTCTGTGGAGACGCGAGTTCGGACGCGAGTCCGTTGAGCGCGGTGCGGATGAGCCCGCATTCGGTGTGCAGGTACTGGTAGTTGCGGGAGAGCTGCTGGACGTCGCCGCCCGCCTTGTTCGCGGTCTCGCCCTTCTGGGTGTCGTGGATCTTCGCGAACATGCCGTTGTCCACGCGGTCCTTGTCCGCATTGGCGCGGGAGCTGACCTTGCCCCAGCCGTCGGCGGCGTCGGTGTACTCGTTCAGCTTCGCGTCGCGCAGCTGCTGCCAGGTGGGCACGGCGGTCAGCCCTCCTTCTTCGGGCCGGGGTGCTTGTCGCCCTCGGCGGCGACCTTCCGCTTGGTGTCCAGCTCGCGCTCGCCGAAGTCGCGCCCGGCGGCCTTGAGCGCGCCTTCGAGGCGGTCGCACTCGTCGCGGACGTGGGTGAGGCGGGTCTTCCAGGTGCCGAGGACCTCGCCGAGGGCGGCGGAGGAGTCGAAGCCCGCGGTGTTGCCGCCGACGCCCTCGTTCGCGGTGTCGAGGTCGGTGACCGAGGCGGCCGTGGAGGCCTTCAGCTCGCCGGCCGTGTTGCCGGCGCCGTGCCAGGGGCCCACCTCGGCCTTGAGGTCGGGGCCGCCCCCGCCCCCGCCGTCCGGTGCGGGAAGCCCCGCGAGGGTCATCGCCGCGGGCTGCTCGCCCATGATCTCCTGCCATTTGGCGTCGAGCGCCATCTGTCACCCCCGTGGTGGCCGGATTGCTTCCGCGAACCTAGCAAGAGTCTCCGTGGCGTGCGAAGAAGAGTGCGACGGGCATCCGTACGACTCCGGTGCGGGCCCCTCTGGCTTCCGTACCGGCTCCCCCGCGCCCCGGCGATCGATAGTCTGGGCGCATGTACGGCTACGACCAGAATCCGGGTGCCCAGCAGCAGTACGGCCAGCCGCCCCAGCAGGGGCAGTACGCGCCGCCGCAGGCCGGCATGCAGGGCGGGTACGGGCAGCAGGCCCCGCTCTATCCGGAGCCGTCCCCGCCCTCGCTCGCCGACGCCGTGCGCGCCTTCACGACGGGCACCCTGGCCGCCGAGGACTTCCAGCAGGTCTTCGCGACCTCGAAGGTCTACTGCCCGCGCGGGGACAACCCGGGCTTCCTGGCCCTGCACAACACCCAGCAGCCGGTGATCCCGATGTTCACGTCGCTGAAGGAGCTGCGACGGTACGCGGGCAAGGAGTCCAAGTACTTCGTGATCACCGGCGCCGAGGTGATCGACCTGCTGCCGACGGGGTACGGCTTCGTCCTCGACATGGAGGGCGACCACCGCATGGTCTTCGACGCGAAGGCCGTGGAGCAGATGGTCGACTTCGCGATGCGGCGGATGTACGGCTGACCGAGGCTGGACGTGCTGGGGAGAGCGCCCGGGGGAATTCCTCCCGGGCGTTCCGCGTTCCAGGTGACAAGAAGTTCACTGTTCAACTAAAGTGGATGCACAAGGTCGCACCTAGGAGGTCCGGTCATGCCCGCTGTGACTGTCGAGAACCCGCTCACCCTGCCGCGCGTCGCCGCCCCGGCCGACGCCGTCTCCCGCCCCGTGCTCGCCGTCACCACGGCCCCCCAGGGGTTCGAGGGCGAGGGCTTCCCGGTCCGCCGGGCGTTCGCCGGGATCAACTACCAGTACCTCGACCCGTTCATCATGATGGACCAGATGGGCGAGGTGGAGTATCAGCCTGGGGAGCCGAAAGGGACCCCGTGGCATCCGCACCGCGGGTTCGAGACCGTCACGTACATCATCGACGGGATCTTCGACCACCAGGACTCCAACGGCGGCGGCGGCACCATCACCAACGGCGACACCCAGTGGATGACCGCCGGCTCCGGCCTCCTCCACATCGAGGCCCCGCCGGAGCACCTGGTGGTGTCGGGCGGGCTCTTCCACGGCCTCCAGCTGTGGGTGAACCTGCCCGCGTCCGACAAGATGATGGCCCCCCGCTACCAGGACATCCGCGGCGGCCAGGTCCAGCTCCTCACCTCCCCGGACGGCGGCGCGCTGCTCCGCGTCATCGCCGGCGAGCTCGACGGCCACCAGGGACCCGGCATCACGCACACCCCGATCACGATGGTCCACGCCACCCTGCGCCCGGGTGCCGAGGTCACCCTGCCCTGGCGCGAGGACTTCAACGGCCTCGCGTACGTGCTCGCCGGACGCGGCACGGTCGGAGCCGAGCGGCGCCCGATCCACCTCGGCCAGACCGCCGTCCTCGGCAAGGGCGGCGCCCTCACCCTCCGCGCCGACGAGAAGCAGGACGGCAACGCGCCGGACCTGGAGGTCGTCCTCCTCGGCGGCCGGCCGATCCGCGAGCCCATGGCCCACTACGGCCCGTTCGTCATGAACACCCAGGCCGAACTCCGGCAGGCCTTCGAGGACTTCCAGGCCGGACGCCTGGGCACCGTCCCCGCGGTCCACGGGATGGGCGAGTAGGACCCCCACCGCCCGTTGACGGACCGTCACCCGTACGGTCCGCCAGCGGGCGACGACACGCCGACGGGCATGGTCCGGTGGTCGGGTGCAGACGAGTGGAGCACCCCTCCTTCCCGAACCCGCCCGCCGGTTCGCCGCCTGGTGCGCCGTCCTGCTGCTCGCCGCCGGGGTCGCCGCCGTCTTCATCTGGCTCTGCGTCGTCTTCAAGACGGCCGTCACCCCCGTCCTGCTCGCGATCCTCGGCACCGCCCTCCTCGGCCCCCTCTACCGGCGCCTGGTGCGGATGAAGGTCCGCACCTCGCTCGCCGCCGCGCTCACCGTCCTCGCGGTCCTCCTCGTCGTCGGCGGGGCCACCTACATCGTCGTCCTCGCCCTCGTCGAGACCGGCGACCAGATCATCGCCTCCCTCCGACAGGTCGCCGTCGGCATCGCCGAGCACCTCGGCGCGGCCGGGACCTCCCTGGACGACCTGGCCAAGAACGCCAAGACCCTCCTGGAGAGGTTCGGCGGCACCGCCGCCTCCGGGGTCATCAGCGGCATCAGCGTCGTCGGCGAGATGCTCGCCATCGGCGTCCTCGCGCTGTTGCTCATCTTCTTCTTCCTGAAGGACTCCGACCGGGCCGTCGACACCCTGCGCTCCCTCGCCCCCCGCGCCACGGGCGACCTCGTCGAGGCCATGGCCCGCCGCGCCTTCGAGGCGGTCGAGGGCTTCATGCGCGGCACCACCTTCGTCGCGCTCGTCGACGCCTTCCTCATCGGCACCGGCCTGCTCGTCCTCCAGGTGCCCGGCGCGGTGGGGCTCGCCGCGCTCGTCTTCGTCACCGCCTACATCCCCTACCTCGGAGCCTTCCTTTCCGGTGCGATCGCCGTCCTCGTCGCCCTCGCCGACCGGGGCTTCGTGATCGCCCTGTGGGTCTTCGGCATCGTCCTGGCCGTCCAGGCCATCGAGGGCAACGTCCTCCAGCCCGTCGTGCAGAGCCGCACCGTGCAGATGCACCCCGCCGTGGTCATGCTGGCCATCACCGCGGGCGCGTCCGTCGCGGGCATCCTGGGCATGCTCCTCGCCGTACCGCTGACGGCCGCGGCGACGGGCGTCCTCGGCGAGCTGCGCACCCGCTACGGAGCGCGTCCCGAAGCCGCGGAGGAGCCGCCCTAGCGGGTTCTGTTCCGGGCGGTCCGGGGGCTGCTGGGCCCCGCCCTCAGGCGGTGGACAGTCCGCCCGGCTCGAACGAGGCCAGGAGCTGTTCGAGGGCGGCCTGGTCGGGGCCCACGAAGGGGTCGGCGTCGGGGACGGCCGCGATCGTGTCCAGCATCCGGTCCGTCAGCCGCACGGCCGGCGGCAGGTGCGTGCACAGCACGATCTCCGGGTTCAGCTCCGCGAGCGGCGCGATCGTCGCCCGGTACTTCTCCGCGTCCACCAGGTGCACCCACGGGCTGTCGATCGTCGCCCACAGCGTCTGGGCCCGCCGCAGCTCCTCCGGCTTCAGGTCGCTCGCGTGCCCGCTCTCGGCGATCTCGGCGCTCGGCATCGGGCCGCCGAAGCAGTCGGAGCTGAAGCAGATCCGGGTCCGGTCGTCGTAGAAGCCGACGGTGGCGGGGTTGTCGAAGAGCGGCGGCCGGAAGCCGTGCAGCATCCGGTCACCGACGTCGAGGGACTGGCCGGGGTTGAGGAAGTAGACCCGGTCCATGGGCAGCGCCCGCTCGGTCGACATGATGCCGGCGGCGAGGAAGGTGGTGACCACGCGCGCGCGGGGGGCCGCGTCGAGGAGGTCGAAGAGCCCGCCCGTGTGGTCCCGGTCGGGGTGGGTGAGCCAGATCCAGCGGACGTCGGCCGGGTCCATCACCCCGCCGAGCGCGGCCACGAAGTCGCGGTCCTCGACGGAGAGCCCGGTGTCGACGACGACGGGTTCGGCCGCGGTGAGGACGTAGGCGTTGACGGGGATGTGCCCGATGCCCGGGACATCGAGGCTGTCGGCGATCACCGTGGTGTCACTGCCGACCTTGTGGGTGTCCATGACGTGCTCCGTGGTCCCCCCGGGCGGCCGTACGACACCAGTGTGCGCCGTGCGGGAGGCGCCCGCGCGGCGAGGACCGCCCCGTCCCGCGCGGGCCCGCCGGGCCCGCGCGGGCGTGTGGGCGCGGGCTTGCGGGCGCGACGGGTTGGTGCGGCTTCCGTCCGGGGGCGGCGGGCCGGGCGTCCTCCGCCCGCTAGGCGCAGCAGCCGTCGCCCGTCGGGGGCTCGTTCAGTTCGAACCAGATGGCCTTGCCCTCGCCCCGCGGATCGACGCCCCAGTCGTCCGCCAGCAACTCCATCAGGACCAGGCCGCGCCCGCTCGACGCCATCTCGCCCGGGTGGCGCTTGTGCGGCAGTTCGTCGCTGGTGTCGGAGACCTCCACCCGCAGCCGCCGCGACTTCTTCCCGCAGGCGACCTCGGCGACCAGGAGCGCATCGCCGTCGGTGTGCACCAGGACGTTGGTCACCATCTCGGAGACCATCAGCACCGCCGAGTCGAGCTGTTCCCCGTCCGACCAGTCGTGCAGCAGCTGTCGGATCTGCTCGCGCGCCTCGGCGATCCGCTCCGGCTCGGCCTGCGCGATCGTCATCAGGGTGCGGCGCGGGGCCTCCCGCGCGGTGTCGTCGGGTCGGCGGGAGAGCAGCAGGACGGCGATGTCGTCCTCGCGCCGGTCGGCGAGCGGTCCCGTCGTGTGGTGCGAACCGGGCCCGTGGACGGCCTCCACCAGGCTGTCGGCGAGCCGCTCCAGGTCGTCGCCCTCGTGGGTCTCCAGGAGCGCCCTGACCCGCTCCCAGCCGCTGTCCAGGTCGTGCCCACCGGTCTCCAGGAGGCCGTCGGTGCAGATCATCAGGTCTCGCCCGGATCGAGGGTGAGCCGGGTGGTGGGGTAGTCGCCGTCCGGGTCGATGCCGAGCGGCAGCCCGCCGGCCGTCGGCCTGAGCAGAACCGTTCCGTCGTTCATCCGCACCGCCGGGTCCGGATGCCCCGCCCGTGCGATGTCGACGGTGCCCGTCCCCAGGTCGACCTCCAGGTACAGACAGGTCGCGAAGCGCGGCCCGCCGTTCTCCGCCGCGTCGTCGCCGTCGGTGATCCCGTACAGGAAGCGCGAGGCCCGGGACAGGACCGCGTCCGGCCGGTGCCCCTCGGAGGCGTACGCGCGCAGGGCGATCCGCAGCTGTCCCATCAGCCCGGCGGCCCGCACGTCGTGCCCCTGCACGTCGCCGATCACCAGTGCGATCCGCCCCGCGTCCCGCCCACCCCCGCGGGAGGAGCCGCCGGGCAGCCGGATGACGTCGTACCAGTCGCCGCCCACCTGGAGCCCGCCGCCGGTCGGCACGTACCGCGCGGCGATCCGGATGCCGGGGATGCCCGGCCCGAGGGCCGGCATCATCGTCCGCTGCAGCCCCAGGGAGAGCTCGCGCTCCGACTCGGCCACGCCCGCGCGCGCGAGGGCCTGGGCGAGCATCCGCGCGACCGTCGTCAGCACCGAGCGCTCGTCCGGGGTGAACGCCACCGGGTGCTTGAAGGCCGCCATCCAGGCCCCCATCGTCCGCCCGGCCACGACCAGCGGCACGAAGGCCCAGGAGCGTCGTCCGAAGCGCTGGGCGAGCGGCCAGGTCATCGGGAAGCGGCGCAGGTACTCCTCCGGGGTGGGCAGGTAGATCGCCCGACCCGTCCGCACGACCTCCGCCGCCGGATAGTCCGTGTCGACGGACATCGACGAGAACGGCCCCTCGTCGCCCTCGCCGTGCCCGTGGTGGCCGATCACCGTCAGGCGTTCCCCGGCCACCCCGAAGACGGCGAGCCCGTCCGGCGAGAAGCCCGGCATGGACAGCGAGGCGGCGACCCGCAGCACCTCGGCCGTCGACCGGGCCTCGGCCAGCGCGCGTCCCGCATCCAGCAGGAACGCCTCCCGGGAACGGCGCCAGTCCCCGGTGATCGGGGTGTGCGCAGCGGTGCCGGGAAGTTGCTCGGCGACCTCCTGGAGGGTGCCGACCAGTTGGTAGTCGTTCCCGTCGACGAGCGGTTTCGACCTGCTCCGGACGGTACGGATCACCCGTCCGTGTTCGTCCATGATCCGCAGCCTGGCCTCGGCGAGGGTGCCCTCGGCGACGGCGAGGTTGACCACCCCGTCGATCTCGTTCCAGTCCACCGGGTGGAAACGGGAACGCACGGCGGCCTCGGAGAGCCGTGCGGGCTCGGCGGGCAGCCCGAGCAGCCGGGCTGCCTCCGCGTCGAGCGAGACGATCCCGGACGCGTTGTCCCAGCGCCACAGGCCCGTCGCGATCGCGGCCAGGACGTCCTCGGTGCGCATTGCCCTACTTTATGAATATCGGACACCAGGTCGCCAGCGAGAGTATTCGAAATCCGATCACGGCCCGGCCGGTACTCTGGGTGGGGACTGCCTGCGTGTCCCGTGACGTCCGTGACAGCGGCCACGGGACGGCGGCCCACGACCCACGACCCCGAAGACTGGATGAACGACGATGCATCGGTACAGGTCCCACACCTGCGGCGAGCTCCGCGCCTCTGACGTCGGCACCGACGTCCGGCTGAGCGGCTGGCTGCACAATCGGCGCGACCTGGGCGGCATCCTCTTCATCGATCTGCGCGACCACTACGGCATCACGCAGCTCGTCGCCCGGCCCGGCACCCCCGCCGCCGAAGTCCTCGACAAGCTCACCAAGGAGACCGTCGTCCGCGTGGACGGCAAGGTCGTCTCCCGCGGCGCGGAGAACGTCAACCCCGAGCTGCCGACCGGCGAGATCGAGATCGAGGCCGTCGAGGTCGAGGTCCTGGGCGCCGCCAAGCAGATCCCCTTCACCATCAACGCCGACGACGGCGTCAACGAGGAGCGGCGCCTGGAGTACCGCTTCCTCGACCTGCGTCGCGAGCGCATGCACCGCAACATCATGCTGCGCTCCGCCGTCATCGCCTCCATCCGCTCCAAGATGGTGGCCCTCGGCTTCAACGAGATGGCGACCCCGATCCTCGCCGCGACCTCCCCCGAGGGCGCCCGCGACTTCGTCGTCCCGTCCCGTCTGAACCCCGGCAAGTTCTACGCGCTGCCGCAGGCCCCGCAGCAGTTCAAGCAGCTGCTGATGATCTCCGGCTTCGACCGGTACTTCCAGATCGCGCCCTGCTTCCGCGACGAGGACGCCCGCGCCGACCGCTCGCCGGGCGAGTTCTACCAGCTCGACGTCGAGATGTCCTTCGTCGAGCAGGAGGACGTCTTCCAGCCGATCGAGAAGCTCATGACGGAGCTCTTCGAGGAGTTCGGCGGCGGCCGGCACGTCACCTCGCCGTTCCCGCGGATCCCGTTCCGCGAGTCGATGCTCAAGTACGGCAACGACAAGCCCGACCTGCGCACCGACCTCGAACTCGTCGACATCACCGACGTCTTCGAGAACTCCGAGTTCAAGGCCTTCGCCGGCAAGCACGTCCGCGCCCTGGCCGTGCCGAACACCGGTGACCAGCCGCGCAAGTTCTTCGACTCGCTCGGCGACTTCGCCGTCTCGCTCGGCGCCAAGGGCCTGGCCTGGGTCCGCGTCGGCGAGGAGGGCGCCCTCACCGGCCCCATCGCCAAGTTCCTCACCGAGGAGAACGTCAAGGTCCTCACCGAGCGCCTCGGCCTCGCCGCCGGCCACGCGGTCTTCTTCGGCGCCGGCGACTTCGACGAGGTCTCCAAGATCATGGGCCCGGTCCGGGTCGAGGCCGCCAAGCGCGCCGGCCAGTTCGAGGAGGACGTCTTCCGCTTCGCCTGGATCGTCGACTTCCCGATGTACGAGCGGGACGAGGAGACCGGCAAGATCGACTTCTCGCACAACCCGTTCTCCATGCCGCAGGGCGGTCTGGAGGCCCTGGAGACCCAGGACCCGCTGGACGTCCTCGGCTGGCAGTACGACATCGTCTGCAACGGCATCGAGCTCTCCTCCGGCGCCATCCGGAACCACGAGCCCGAGATCATGTTCAAGGCCTTCGAGATCGCCGGCTACAGCCGCGAGACCGTCGAGTCCGAGTTCGCCGGCATGCTCCGCGCCTTCGAGTACGGCGCCCCGCCGCACGGTGGCATCGCCCCCGGCGTCGACCGCATCGTGATGCTCCTCGCCGACGAGCCCAACATCCGCGAGACCATCGCCTTCCCGCTCAACGGCAACGCCCAGGACCTCCTGATGGGCGCCCCGACCGAGCTCGACGAGGCCCGCCTGAAGGAGCTGAACATCCAGCTCCGCAAGCCGGTCGCCAAGGAGAAGCCGGTGGACGGCCGTCCGGTCACGGAGTCGGTCCACCCGGAGGCGGGCCGCTGAGCCCGCCCGGCTGACGCCTGACGGGGGGCCCGGAATCCTGATGGATTCCGGGCCCTTCCGCGTTCTCAGCCAGTCAGCCTCGTGCACGGTGCACGCGTTCACATCCGGAGGACAGAAGCCGGCGGAAGTGACTCACCAAGGGTTCCACCGCGGCAGGGTCCCGGAGCACCACGCGAGCTCCTCTCGTCTGCGGGAAGAACGTCCTCCGGTCGGGCGGGGCGGGGCAGGGCGGTCCGCGTCATCTTGCGGGAAGAGCCTCCGTGGCGCCGACGTTCTCGCCGATCACCCCGCTGACGCGCATCCGCCGCAGGTGCCGGGTTCCGGGGCGCGGAAGGCACGGTCGCAGACCTCGCAGTTCTGGAGCGGGTGTCGGACGGACGGCTCCTCGCGGGGACGGAAGGGCAGCAGGGGTGGGAGCTGGGCGGTGAGGCGGTGGGCCAGGAGGGCGGCGGGGCGGTGGAGGGGCTCCCTGGGGAGGCCGGCGGTCAGGACGCGGTGGACGGCTTCGGCGGGGACTCCCCGTTCGAGCCAGGTCGCGACGCCCGGGGCCAGGTGGTCGACGTCCTTGGCCGAGAGGTGGAGCCGCTCGTCCTCGCGGCGGAGGCCGGCGAGGACGCCGATGGCGGTGACGAGGAGGTCAGGGGCCGGGTAGGCGGGCTGCGGTACGGGCGGCAGGGCGCGCTGCCGCTGGGGCGGTGTGCCGCCCCGGCGGGGCGGGGGCTGCGGCTTGGGCGTGGACCTGGGCTTCGGGCCGTTCGGGGTGCCCGTACGGCCCGGTTGGTTGCAGGAGACCGTCCGCGTGACGACCTGCCCGCTCGCCGTCCGCTCGCGGGTGCGGCGCAGATAGCCGTGCTCCTCCAGCTCACGCAGGGCGGCGGCGATCCGGGTGGTGCCCTCGGGGAACCGCGACGCGAGCGCCTTGATGCCGACGGGCGCGCCGGTGGGCAGCGACTGGATGTGCACGGCCAGACCGATGGCCAGCAGCGAGAGTTCGGCGTGCTGGGCGAGGTGGTTGCCGATCACCGTGAAGCGGGTGCCGTGGCGGACGTTGTCGTGGACGACGCCGGCGGTGGCGTTCCTACCCCGGGAAGGGTGGTTCTTGGCGGTGTTACGGGACGCGGGGCGCGGGAGCGCGCTAGTGTCGCGGGTATCCATCAGGAAGCGTTCTCTTCCTTGTTGGTCAGGCCCTCGCATCGGGATGCCAGTCCCTGCGGGGGCCGACGCATTTCTGCGGTCGGGTTGTTGGGGTGAGCGTAAGGCAGGCAACCAGCCGAAAAGCCAGCTGAGTTGGCATATTCACTCGCGTGAGTGACCATCCCGCCCATCGGGGAGGAGGGGTGGGGTTTGGTTCGGTTCCTTTCCCCCAGTGGTCGTCCTTGGGGGACGTTGGCACCCACCGGAGCCCGTCCGTCTGGGCTCCGGTGGCGATGCCGTCCATGCAGGTCAGGGGCACGGTAGGTCGATTTCGGCCCACACGGTCTTGCGGGGTGAGGGGCCGGTCGTCACGCCCCACCGGTCCGCGAGTGCCTCGACGAGCAGCAGCCCGCGCCCGGAGTCCCCTTCGGGAGAGGGCTGTCGGACGTGAGGGAGGTCTTCGCCCCGGGTGTCCATCACCTCGATCCGAAGGCCGTCCCCGCGCGCGAGGAGTGCGAGCCGGAAGCTCCGGCCGGCGACCCGGCCGTGCGTCGCCGCGTTCGTGGCGAGTTCCGCGACGACGTGGGTGGCGGTCTCGACCACGCGGTACGGAACCGCGTGATCCCGCATCCACTCGACGGCGAGCAGCCGCGCGAGCCGGGCCCCACGCGGGGTGGGTGACAGGAGCACGCTGAAGTAAGGCGCAGGGGAAAGGAGTTGAGTGGTGTTCTGCTGATTCACGTCACCGAGCGTGGTCGCCCCTGGCTATCGTGAACAGTGGTGGCGTCGATGCGTAGAGTGACTGTCCGGGGCTTGTCCACTGTTGTCCAGGCTGTCCGAACTCACCTCGGGGGTAGGGGTATCGCGCCATGGAGCGGGTCGAGGGAAGGGTGCGGTATGTCGGCGGACGGTGGGGCCCAGCGGCTCAAGAACGAGGCGGACGAGCCGGGGTGGGAGGTCGACCCGGACGACGACTGGGGCGTGGCCGTCGTCGCCACGGTGGGGCGGCAGTTGAGGCTGCGGCGTGAGGCGGTGGGGATGGGCGTCGCCGAGTTCGGCGAGGCCCTCGGCTACGGCGAGGACCTGGTCTACAAGATCGAGGGCGGCAAGCGGATCCCGAGGCCGGAGTACCTGGACAAGGCGGACGAGGTCCTCGGTGCGGGCGGGCTGATCTCGGCCATGAAGGACGACGTGGCGAAGGTCCGGTACCCGAAGAAGGTGCGGGACCTGGCGAAGCTGGAGGCGCGGGCGGTCGAGATCCAGCTGTATGACCCGCTCAACATCCACGGCCTGCTCCAGACCCCGGAGTACGCGCGCGGGCTGCTGCTCATGCGGCGGCCGGCGTACACGCAGGACGAGGTGGAGCGGATGACCGCCGGTCGCGTCGCCCGGCAGAGCATCTTCCAGCGGGACCCCGCCCCCGAACTCAGCTTCGTCCTGGAGGAGTGGACGCTCCGCCGCCCGCTGGGCGGGAGGGCGCTGATGCGGCCTCAGCTGGAGCGCCTGTTGGAGGTGGGACGGCTGCGGAACGTCGAGCTTCAGGTGATGCCGATGGATCGCGAGGAGCACGCGGGAGTGGACGGCAGCATCGAGGTGCTGAAGTTCGACGACGGGTCAGCTGTCGGGCGCTCTCCGGTGGTGGCGAACGGACGCCCCGTGACCGAGCGGAAACCGCTCCATATCCTGGAGATGCGGTATGGCATCATCCGGGCTCAGGCCCTCACTCCGCGTGAGTCGACCGCCCTCATCGAGCAACTGCTGGGAGAGACATGATCCGCAACACCTCGGCCGGGGACGCCTCCGAACTGGCGTGGTTCAAGAGCAGTTACAGCAGCGGAAGCGAGGGCGACTCCTGCGTCGAGGTCGCCACCTCTCTTGCCATGGTCCACGTCCGCGACTCCAAGTGCCTCGACGGCCCCCAGCTCGCGGTTGCGCCCGGCGCGTGGGCGGGCTTCGTGTCGTACGCGGCCGGCTGAGTCCGGACTGCGGGTGCCCCGCGCTCGGCGCGCGGGGCACAGGTCTGTCTGCTGGGAACAGGGCGTCCGGCTGGGGGAACGGCTCCCCTTCATCGAAGCCCTCGCCTGTGTCCTGCGGGGCGCGCACAGCGGCCCGCGCCGTGGCCTTAAGAGCAGCCGCCCGCCGCCGTCACACTTCCCGTCCCGTCTCCGTCAGTGTGGTGTCCGGCTCGATCGAGGCGGACGCGGAAGCAGCCGAAGGAGCCGTCGAGATGTTCGCCGAGATGTCCACCGCCGCCGTCGTCGTCACCGTCCTCGCCGCGCTCATGGCCGGGTTCTCCGGGGCGTCGGTCTTCTTCAGGGCCGCGTTCGTGGTCCAGCCCCTCGCCGAGTACGGCGTGCCGCAGGCCTGGTGGAACTGGCTCGGGGCTGCCAAGACCGCTGGGGCCGCCGGGCTCGTCGTCGGGTTCTGGGTGCCGGTGATCGGGACGCTCGCCGCGATCGGCCTGGTCCTGTACTTCGCCGGGGCGGTGATCACCGTGATCCGTGCCCGCGCGTACGGGCACGCACCCTTCCCGCTGATCTACATGGCGCCCGCCGTCGCCGCCCTGGCCCTCACCCGGTGACACACGGCCAGCAAGAAGGCCGCCGTCCCCCGTACGAGGGGGCGGCGGCCTTCTTCGTGCCTCGGGACGTCCCTCAGGACGTCAGTCCTTCTTCGGCTCCTCCAGGCGCGGGAACAGCACCGCGCCCTTCGTCACCGTCGAGCCGGCGGGGAGCTGTCCCCAGGTGGCCGCGGACTGGACCGGCTGGGAGGCCAGCGCGCCCAGGGACGCCTCGGCGCCCAGCGAGTCCCAGAGGGCCTGGGAGGTCTCCGGCATGATCGGGTTCAGCAGGACCGCGACCGCGCGGAGCGACTCGGCGGCCGTGTAGAGGACGGTCGCCAGGCGGGCCCGGCCCTCCTCCGAGTCGTCCTTGGCCACCTTCCACGGCTCCTGCTCCGTGATGTAGCCGTTGACCTGCTTCACGAAGTCGAAGATCGCCAGGATGCCGGACTGGAAGTCCAGCTCCTCGCCGATCTTCGCGTCGGCCGTGGAGACCGCCTTGGCCAGGCCCTCGTGGAGCGCCTTCTCCGCGTCGCCGTCGGCCGTCGAGGCCGGCAGCTCGCCGCCGAAGTACTTGCCGACCATGGCCGCCACCCGCGAGGCGAGGTTGCCGTAGTCGTTGGCCAGCTCGGAGGTGTAGCGGGCGGTGAAGTCCTCCCACGAGAACGAACCGTCCTGGCCGAACGCGATCGCCCGCAGGAAGTACCAGCGGTACGCGTCCACGCCGAAGTGCGAGGTCAGGTCCTGCGGCTTGATGCCGGTCAGGTTCGACTTCGACATCTTCTCGCCGCCGACCATCAGCCAGCCGTTCGCCGCGATCCGACCCGGGACCGGCAGGCCCTGCGCCATCAGCATCGCGGGCCAGATGATCGCGTGGAAGCGCAGGATGTCCTTGCCGATGAGGTGCACGTTCGCCGGGAAGGTCCCGTCGAACTTCTCCTGGTCGGCGCCGTACCCGACGGCCGTCGCGTAGTTCAGGAGCGCGTCGATCCACACGTAGATCACGTGCTTGTCGTCCCACGGCACCGGGACGCCCCAGTCGAACGTCGAGCGCGAGATGGAGAGGTCCTCCAGGCCCTGCTTGACGAAGTTCAGGACCTCGTTGCGCGCCGACTCCGGCTGGATGAAGCCCGGGTTCGCCTCGTAGAACTCCAGGAGCTTCGGGCCGTACTCGCTCATCTTGAAGAAGTAGTTCTCCTCCTTGAGGATCTCCACCGGCTTCTTGTGGACGGCGCAGAGCTTGGTGCCGTCCTCCGCCTCGATGAGGTCGCCCGGGAGCTTGTACTCCTCACAGCCCACGCAGTACGGGCCCTCGTACCCGCCCTTGTAGATCTCGCCCTTGTCGTACAGGTCCTGCACGAACTCCTGCACGCGGTCGGTGTGACGCTTCTGGGTGGTGCGGATGAAGTCGTCGTTCGCGATGTTCAGGTGCTCCCAGAGGGGCTTCCACGCCTCCTCGACGAGCTTGTCGCACCAGGCCTGGGGCGTGACGTCGTTCGCCTCGGCCGTGCGCATGATCTTCTGACCGTGCTCGTCCGTGCCGGTGAGGAACCACACCTTCTCGCCGCGCTGACGGTGCCAGCGCGTGAGCACGTCGCCTGCGACGGTCGTATAGGCGTGGCCCAGGTGAGGAGCGTCGTTTACGTAGTAGATGGGGGTCGTGACGTAGTACGCCTTCGCCCCCTGCTTCTCGGATCCAGTGGCCGCCATGGTCGAAATCCTAACGGCCTGACGGAGATCCACTCACCTCGATAAGCCGGGGCCGGGGAGGACCCGCGGAACCCCGCCGCTCCCCTTGCCCCCGCCGCCACCGGCCCGCGGCGACGGTGACCCCGCGGTCACCGTCGCCGTCGTCGGCCGCTAGAACTCCAGGCCGGACAGCAGGCCCCGGTAGAAGGCCGCGTGCGCCGTCTCCACGGGGGTCGCGCCCGCGAAGTACGTGCTGGTGCGGGGGGTGCCGTCGAGCTTGCGGAGGTAGTCGAAGGCCTTGTTGTCCTCCTCGCCCCAGACAACGAACCGCCAGTGCAGCGGACGGTCGGCGGCCTCGGCGAGCGCCTGCGTGGCAGCCGTCTTCGACTCCGGGGCGCCGTCGGTCTGGAACACGACGAGTGCCGGACGGGCCGGGTCCTCCTTCGCGTGGTGGGCCAGGACCTCCTCGACCGCACGGTGGTAGTTCGTGCGGCCCAGCCGGCCGAGGGTGCCGTTGACCTCCTCCACGCGGGTGGGGGTGGTCGTCGCGGGAGTGAGGTCCACGGTGCCGTCGACGTCCGTCGAGAAGAACACGGTCGTGACGGTGGCGGCCTCGTCCAGGTGCGCCGACAGCGCGGTGACCTGCTCGGCGAGCCGCTGCACGGAGCCGTCCTTGAAGTACCCGCGCATCGAACCGGACCGGTCCACCACCAGGTACACGGCGGCCCGCGTCCCGGTCAGCCCCTGCTTCTTGAGCTGGGCACCGGCCGCCTTGTAGGCGTCGGCGAGGTGCGGTGCGACGGCCTTGACGGCGGCGAGGGGGAGGGCGGGTGCGGGCGTCTCGTCAGGCGTCTCGTCGGGGGTCTGGACGGGGTCGCTCGGGGAGTCCTCGGACCGGGCCGGGGCGGGCGTGACCTCCTCGGCGGGGGCCGGGTCGACCGGGAGCGCCGGAGCCGGGGACCGGTCGGCCGGCTCGTCCGCCGCGGCGGCGATCGCCTCCGGCTCCGCGGGCGCGGCGGACTCGGCCTGCGGTTCCTCTTCCGCCGTGGCGGTGGCGACCGCCTCCGGCTCCACCGGCTTCGGGCCGTCCGCGGCGGTGACCGCCTCCGGCTCCGCGGGCGCGGTCGTGTCGGCCTGCGGCTCTTCGGCCGTGTCCGTCTGGGGGGCGGCGGGGGCGTCCACCGCGGTGTCGGTCGTCGTGCCCGTGGCCTCGGTCACCGCCTCCGGTCCGTCGGCCTCGATCGGCTGCTCGGCGGCGGGCTCCACCGCTTCGGAGGACGCTTCGGACACCGCTTCGGTCGGCTCCGCGACCGCTGCGGTCACGACCTCCTTAGGTGCCGGAGCTTCCTCGGCAGCCTCCGTCGTGGCCCGCTCGGGTGCGGTGACGGTCTCCGCGGCGGGGGGCACCTCTTCGGAGGCGGCCGGCTCCGGCTCGGCGGTCGTCTGCTCGGGGACGGTGGCCTCGGCAGCGGGGGCCGTCCCTTCGAGGACGGTGGCTTCGGGGGCGGCAACCGGCTCCGAGGGGGCGGTCGCCCCGGCAGCCGGGGCGGCTTCCTCGGTCGCGGCGTCCTGCGGGGTGACGGTCTCCGGCGCGACGGTCTCCGGGGCAGCGCTCTCCGGGGCGCCGGCCTTCGCTCCGGCCGTCTTCTCCTCTTCGGCCTTCTCCCCTTCCGCCTCCTGCTCGGGGGCCGCCGGCGGTGCGGGCTCCGAGGGCGCGGGCTCCGAGGGCGCGGCCGTCTCCGTCTTCGCCTCCGTCTTCGCCTCCGCGGCCGGTGCGGGCTCCTCCTCGGCGTCCGTCCGTGCACCCGCCTCCTCGGCCGTCACGGCCGGCTCCGCCTCCACCTGCCCAGTGGCGGCGGCCCGGGCCCTGGGGATCTGCGGGTTGTCGAAGGACGCCGCCACCAGGTCGTCCGCGGCGCGGCGGGCCTCGTCCGAGTCGTCCGGTGCGGTGGCGGGCGCCGGTGCGGTGGCGGCCACCGGGGCGGCCGATGCGGCCGGGGCGTCTCCGGTGGTCCCTCCCTCGACGGCGTCCGTGGTCGCCCGCGTCTCCGGGACGGCCTGCTTCTCCGGAACGGGGGTCTCACGCGTCTGGGGCGGGACGGAGGTTGCCGGGGTTTCCTCGCGGTCCCGGCCGAACACCTTGCGCAGCATGCTCCGAATACCCATGGGCGAACCCTTTCGCATGAGTGGGGGTGCAGTGTGAATGTCCGTACTGGGCGTTTCGGGACGTTCATCCCTGGCCAGGGCGGACACGTAAGGTTAGCGGCCGTCCCCGCTCTCTCCGATGACCCGGCCGTCCTCGGTTGTCGTGCATTCATGCGGTGTTCACTCCTTCGCCGTCCGTGTGCAGGCGTACGCGCATAGCGTCGCCGCCGAAGGAATCCCGACAGCATGTCGGCGCAGTGGTGCGCCGGAGGAGGACGAAGTGCGCAAACTGCTGCCGCTGCTGAGCACGAACGCCCACGGGGGTGGCCGTTCCGCTCTCACCTGCCGGTTCCGCTGCGGTGACGCCTGCTTCCACGAGGTGCCCAACACCAGCGACAACGAGTACGTCGGCGACGTCATAGCCGGCGCGCTCTCGCGCCGTTCCGCGCTCCGCGCCGCCGCCGTCGTCACGGTCGCCTCCGCCGCCGGCGGGGCCGTCGTCGTCGGGACCGCGCCGGAGGCGGCTGCCCGTCCGTCGAAGCCCGAGCGCGTCGACGGCGCCCGTGGCCTCCGCTTCAAGCCGGTGGCGCCCAACACCGACGACCGGGTCACCGTTCCCGTCGGATACGAACAGAACGTGGTCATCCGCTGGGGCGAGCCCATCCTCCGCGGCGCGCCCGCCTTCGACCCGGAGAAGCAGACCGCGCAGGCCCAGGCCGGCCAGTTCGGCTACAACAACGACTTCCTCTCCCTGCTGCCGCTGCGCGGGGAGCACCACCGGCAGGTCCTCGTCGCGAACCACGAGTACACCGACGAGGTGCTCATGTTCCGCGGCTACGACGAGGCCGACCCGACCCGCGAGCAGGTCGAGATCGCCTGGGCCGCGCACGGCCTCTCGGTCGTCGTGGTCCAGGAGGAGCACCGCACCGGCAAGCTGACCCCGGTCACCCGCCACCACCTCAACCGGCGCCTCCACACGACGAGCGAGTTCGAGCTCACCGGTCCCGCCGCGGGCAGCGACCTGCTCAAGACCTCCGTGGACCCGACCGGACGCAAGGTCCTCGGCACGCTCAACAACTGTGCCGGCGGCACCACGCCCTGGGGCACCACCCTCCACGGCGAGGAGAACTTCAACCAGTACTTCGCCAACGGCTCCAGCGCCACCGACAAGCGGTACGGCGTCGGTACCGGGGCCACCGAGCGGAAGTGGGAGCGGTTCGACAAGCGCTTCGACCTCGCGCAGGAGCCCAACGAGGTGCACCGCTTCGGCTGGGTCGTCGAGCTCGACCCGTACGACCCGGAGTCGACGCCCCGCAAGCGCACCGCCCTCGGCCGCTTCAAGCACGAGGCCGCGCAGCCCCGACTCACCGAGGACGGCCGCCCCGTCGTCTACATGGGCGACGACGAGCGGTTCGACTACTTCTACAAGTTCGTCTCTTCGAAGCGGATGAAGAAGGGGTCCTCCCGGGCCGCCCGCGAGCACAACCTCACCCTGCTCGACGAGGGCACCCTCTACGTCGCCAAGCTGACCGGGGACTCGCCCGCCGCCGAGATCGACGGCAGCGGAAAGCTCCCGAACGACGGCGAGTTCGACGGCTCCGGCGTGTGGATCCCGCTCGTCACCGGCGACGTCTCGCACGTCCCGGGCATGACCGCCGAGGAGGTGTACGTCTTCACCCGGCTGGCCGGTGACAAGGTCGGCGCGACGAAGATGGACCGTCCCGAGGACGTCGAGCCCTCCCCCCGCAGCGGTCGCGTCTACGTGGCGCTCACCAACAACTCCAACCGCGGCAAGGAGGGGTACGCGCCGGCCGACGAGGCCAACCCGCGCAACCTCAACAAGCACGGGCAGATCCTGGAGCTCGCCGAGCACTGGGACGACCCGTCCTCCGACGGCTTCGCCTGGCGGCTGTTCCTGGTGGCCGGCGACCCGAACGACCCGGCCACCTACTTCGCCGGCTTCCCCAAGGAGAAGGTCTCCCCGATCTCCTGCCCGGACAACGTCGCCTTCGACCCGCACGGCAACCTGTGGATCTCCACCGACGGCAACCGGCTCGGCTCGCACGACGGCCTGTACGGCGTCGCCACGCGGGGCGAGCGGCGCGGTGAGCTCAAGCAGTTCCTGACCGTGCCGGCCGGCGCCGAGACCTGCGGCCCGATCGTCCAGGACCGCCGCGTCCTGGTCGCCGTGCAGCACCCGGGCGAGATCGACGGCGCCTCCGTCGAGAACCCCGCCTCCGTCTGGCCCGACGGACCCGGCAAGATCGTCCGCCCGTCGGTCGTCTCCGTCTGGCGCAAGGACGGGCGCGACATCGGCGTCTGATCCGGTGCCCCGGGCCTGGGAAGGGGGTCACCCCACTCCCAGGCCCTCCCGGAACCGCAGGAACTGCTCCTCCGGATCGCCGGTGTACGCCCACGGCACCCATGCGGCCCGTGACCCGAGCATTCCCAGCAGCTCCCGGGCTATCTCCACCTGGCCCGCGTAGCAGGCCGCGTGCGCCAGGAAGTTGAGGTCGGCGACCTCTTCCGGCGCCACCGGTCGGTCCGGGTCCCGGCCGCAGATCCAGCGCGCATGGGTGCGGCGCAGTTCCGTCGCCGCGAGTTCGTGCTTCCAGTGCTGGTCGAAGCCCCGCACGGGGCCCCGGCCGAGCGCCCCGTCCGCGACGTACCGGTACTCCTCGACCCGGGCCACCTGCACCAGGACGGGCAGCGGGGAGCCGGGGGGCGCCACGCCCGCCGCGTCGCGGGCGAAGTCGTACATGCTGCCGTGCGTGCCGTGCCACCGCGCCGACCAGTAGCGCAGCACCTGGATGTGCCCTTCGGTGTTGTACGGGTCGCGGCGCCGCAACTCGTCGAACCAGTGGCGCAGCTCGCGGCGCGGCACCCCGCCCTCGTACAGCCGGGCCACCGAGAGCAGCGACACCCACGGCATCGGGTCGGCCGGTGCCGCCTCGGCCGCGCCCCGGCAGGCGTCGACGGCGGCGTCGATCCGGCCCCGGTCGATGACGGCGCCCCGGCCGGCCGCGATGGCCGCGTCGAAGACCCGGACCACCTCCGTCGCGGCCCGGAGCACGGCGGCGTCGGGGTTGCCGGGTTCGGCGGCCCGCCAGGTCTCGACGGTGGAGCTGCCGGCGGCGGCGTGCGAGAGGAGCCGCAGCCGGTGGGTGCGGCGCGCCCAGTCCGTGCCGGTGCCGGCGAGCAGGTCCCGCACGCCCTGCCAGCGGCCGATGACGATGTCGTGGCGTGCTTCGGTCAGGGCCCGGTCTCCGAAGTCCGGATCGAAGTCGGGCGCGAAGCGCTCCTGGCGCGCCGAGCGGCGGCGTACGGCCATCGGGGTCTCCTTCGGGTTCGGCTGCCGTCAGAAGTCGTTCTGTCTGCGGGGGACGGGTCAGAAGTCGGTGGCGTAGCTCTTGTCGTCGGTGCGGTCCCTCCGGGGCGCCGGGACCGCGGCCTGCTCCGCGGCCAGCGCGCGGACCGCGTCGAGGCGCGCCGGACGGTAGTAGTCGCTGCCCCTGCGCCAGTACACGAGCAGCGGCACCACCCCGAGGAGCAGTCCGCCGAGGCCGATGGCGAGGGCGGTCGTGGTGAGGACGCCGAGCGATTCGACGAACGCCCAGAGCATGAACGCGGAGCCCAGCAGCGGCCACAGTCCGCCGAGGAACAGGTCCTTCACGGAGCGGAACAGGACCGTCTTGTACGCGACGATCGCGGCGATGCCGGCGAGGCCGTAGTAGAAGGCGATCTGGAGGCCGATCGCGGCGACCGCGTCGCTGAGGATCCGTTGGACGGAACCGGCGGCTGCGGCGGCGGCGAACATCAGGAGGGCGGCGCCGCCGACCGCGGCGATCGCGACCCACGGGGTGTTCCAGCGGTGGTGCACGGAGCCGAGGGCCGCCGGCAGGGTCCGGTCGCGGCCCATGGCGAACAGCGAACGGGTCACCTGGAGGAGGGTGGTCTCCAGGGTGGCGACGGTGGACAACAGGACGGCGACGACGAGCAGTTTGCCGCCGATGCCGGGCCAGATCTCCTGGCCGAGGACGGCGAGGACGTTCGGCCCGGCGGTGCGGATCTCCTCCGCGCCGAGCAGCACGTTGACGGCGACGGTGAAGGCCTCGAAGAGCAGGAAGACGAAGCCGACGCCGACGAGCGCGGCGAGCCCGGCGGTGCGGCGGCTGTTCCGGGTCTCCTCGCTGAGGTTGCTGGTGACGTCCCAGCCCCAGTAGTAGAAGGCGGCGATCAGCGCGCCGGCGGCGAAGCCCTCGGGGCCGTCGAAGCGGTCGAGCGCGAACCAGGACCAGTCGAAGGCGGTGGCCCGGCCCCGGTGGGCGACGGCGGCCAGCACGAAGCCGAGCAGGATCAGCATCTCGGCGCCGGACATGACGAGTTGTGCCCGTACGGTGAGCCGGGCACCGCCCAGGACGACGAGCAGCATCATCAGGAACCAGCCGGCTCCCACCGCGGCGGCGAGCGGGGTGTTCTCGGCGAGTTCGGGATCGAAGAGGGAGAGGGTGAGCGAGCCGGCGGGCAGCGAGCCGGCCACCATGAACACGGTGGCGGAGAAGACCAGGGCCCAGCCGGAGAGGAAGCCGAGGAAGGGGTGGAGGGTGCGGCCCACCCAGGAGTATCCGGCACCGGCGTTGACGTCGATCCGGCCGAGCCGGGCGTAGGCGAGGACGATGCCGAGCATCGGTATCGCGCAGTAGAGCAGGGCGCCGGGGCCGGCGAGGCCGACCGCGCCGAAGAGGACGGCGGTGGTTGCGGCCAGCGAGTAGGCGGGGGCGCTGCCGGCGATGGCCATCACGATCGTGTCGAAGGTGCCGAGGACGTTGGGCCGGAGCCCTCTGTTGGTGGTGGTGCGCATGGCGGGACCTCGGGGGCGCGGGGGGTGAGGCAGGGCGGTGGCAGGACGAAGTGGTGTGTCCGTCGGGCCGTTTGCCGACGGTGGAGGGCTCGGATCACGGTGAATCGTGCGCATCGTAGTCGCCCGGGTGGTTCCCGGTAACGGCGGTGGGGAGGGTTCCGTTCCGTGACCGCCGGTAAGTTCTCCGGCGTGCTTCCCCGGGTGTTCACCGCAGGTCGGGGCCGGCGATGGCACGGGCCGCGCTGACTTCCTGGCGGAGCGGCTCCAGCACTCCGTTCTCGTCGCCGGGGAGTTCCGCGTGGACCTCCACGAGGGTTTCGGTGCCCCGCAGTCCGTCCGCGAGCTCCCGCAACTCCCTTTCCACGGCGGCGACCTCGGCGGGGTCGGGGGCGGGCGCGCCGTGGTTGACCCGGATCCGGGCCGCCGTCGTGGCGTCCACGATCCGCTCCACGGCGACGACCAGCGGCCACCAGGCGGCGGCCCGGGTGCCGGTCGGGGGCGGTTCGGTCAGGGCCCGCTGGAATTCGGAGCGGACCGTCGACAGGTCCCGGTAGAGCTTCCGGCGGGCCCGCAGCCTGCTGCCCTGGCCGTCCGCCGCCGCGGGGCCGAAGGCCCGGCCCACGTAGGCGGCGGTGTCGGCGACCGCGTCCGCGAGCCGGTCCCCGATCCGGGCGTGCCAGGACTCGGGCCAGAGCAGGTAGCCGGCGACCAGGGCGATCGCGCAGCCGATGAGCGAGTCGTACAGGCGGGGCAGGACGAGGCCGAAGCCCTGGTGGTTGAGCAGGTCGGAGAGGAGCAGGATGACCGGGGTGATCGCTGCGGTCTGGAAGGCGTAGCCCTTCGCCGAGAAGGCGGGGACGAGCGCCGCGAGCACGCACATCACCGGCACGTCCCACCAGCCCCGGGGCACTTCGGAGAGGACGAGGGCGGCGAGGACGAGTCCGGCGGCGGTGCCGGCGGCACGGAGCACGGCCCGGGAGAACACCGAGCCGAAGTCGGGCTTCATGACGAAGGTGACGGTGAGTGCGACCCAGTACGAACGGGGCACGGCGACCAGCGAGACCAGGGCCTGGGCGAGGCCGATGCAGAGCGCGAGCCGCAGGCCGTACCGCCAGGACGCCTCGGACAGCAGGGCGGCGCGGACGGCCCGGCGGACCCGGACGCGCAGCGCGGCGGGCCGCCCGAGCCGGTCGTCGACGTTGTACGGGTCCGGATCGGCCTGGTGGACGACGGCCGCCGCATGGCGCAGGGCGTGGTCCACGGCCTTCTCGGCGGGCCGTTCGGGCACCGGCAGGTCCAGGTCGGGGGCGCCGGTGCGGCCCTCCTCGACGGCGTCGGCGAGGTCCCGCACGGCAGCGGGGACCGCGGCGGGCAGCGGGCCGACGAGCCGGGCACGGAGGTGTGCGGCGGGGGCGGCTTCGACGAGGGGGATGACGACGTTCAGTTGGGCCAGCAGCCGCACCAGGGAGGAGGCACGGCCGTGCTGGCGGGTGCGGCGGGAGAGGACCAGGTCGTATGCCTGGTTGAGGGAGGCGGTGACGGCCTGGCGCTTCTCGTCGTACGCGGCGGTGCCGGTGGCCTCGTACAGTTCGGCCACCGCCCGGTAGGTCGACGCCACCGCCGACCGTTCGGGCGCGGCGCGGCGCAGCGGCCAGCCGAGGAGGGTGAGGAGGAGGACGAGCAGTCCGCCGAGGGTGAGGAGGACGGGGGCCTTCCACCAGGGGTCGGGCATGGGCAGACCGGCGCCGACGACGGCGTTGAGGAGGAGCAGCAGGCCGGAGACGGAGGCGACCGCGCCGATGGAGGAGATCATCCCGGAGACCAGCGCGATGAGGGTGAGGGCGGCGACGGCGAGCCAGCCCTGGCCGAAGACGAGGGTGCCGAGGGCGACCCCGACGGCGCCGAAGAGCTGGGGCACCGCGATGTTGAAGACCCGCATCCGATAGGCGTCGGCGGTGTCGCCGATGACGCCCGACAGGGCGCCCATCGAGACGAGTGCGCCGTACGCCGGCCGGTCGGTGGCGAGCCCCACGGCGAGCGGTGCGGACAGGGCGACGGAGGCGCGGAGGACGGCGGCCCAGGGGATCTCCGCGGGGGCCGGGCGGAGTCCGGCGGTCAGCCAGGGGGGCGGGGCGAGACGTGCGGGTCCTGCGGGACGTGCCATGTGTCAAACGTACGACGGCGCCCGGCCGGTGCCGTGTCGTCGACGGGCGTTCCGCGGGCGGATCTCCGGGAGGGCGGGCGGATCTCCGGGAGGTGTGCCACGGGCGGCACGGCGGGGGCGCCCACCGGGACGCCCCTCGGGTGCCGGTCGCCGGTCCCGGGGCGGGCGGGGAGGAGTGGTCGCGTCAGCCCGGAGGCCGTCGCGGGGCGGTGGCCGCCGGGGCGGTCCTCAGTTGCGGTAGGCCTCGACTTCGGAAGCCGGGCGCAGGGCGGCCGTGTCGGGGTCCTCGCCGAACTCCGCCTTCGCCCGACGTTGGCGCAGCAGGTCCCAGCACTGGTCGAGGCGCACTTCCAGCTCGGCGAGCCGGGCGCGTTCCTCGGGAAGGAGGCCGCCGGTCCGCTGCCGCAGGGCCCGCTCCTCTTCGACGAGGGCGCCGATGTCGTCCAGGATCTCCTCGTTGTCCATGCCTACCAGCGTGGCCGATCAGCGCTCGCCCCGCAGGTCGAGAGCGGTGAGGACGGCGCGGTGGTCGGAGCCGGCGAGGTCGGGGAAGCGGATGTGGTCGACCGTGAAGTCCTCGCTGACCAGGACGTGGTCGATCTGGACGTACGGCGGGAGGGGGGCGTCCGTGGGCCAGGTGGGGGTGCGGCTGGAGTGCGTCAGGCGAGCGGCGTCCTGGAGCCGGCCGGCGCGCAGGACCGCACGGAAGGCGGCGTGGTCCTGGGAGGCGTTGAAGTCTCCCGCCATCAGGAACGGCCGGTCGGGGGTGCGTCCGGCGGCGGTGTCCGCGAGCCGGCCGAGTTCCCGCTTCCACCGGTGCACCTGGCGGGGCAGCGGCGGCAGCGGGTGGGCCAGTTGGAGCCGGACCGGACGTCCGGCGATCTCGACGGTGGCGCCCGGCATGCCCATGGCCGCGGGGACCACCCGCTCGTCGCGCAGCGGACGGGCGCTGAGCAGGACGGAGCCGACGGAGCCGTCCGCGTCGACGGCGGTCCGGTGGGGGAGCTCGGCGGCGAGGGCGGTGGCGAGGGACCGCCCGCAGGCGCGGTCGCATTCGGAGACGAAGACGAGGTGGGGGCGTTCGCGTCGGACGGTGGCGATCAGCGCGTCGGTGGCCCGGCCGAACCGCACGTTGGCGGCCAGCACGCGGACCCGGGCGAGCGGCAGCCCGTACGAGGTGACGAGGTGCGGGGTGTGGGGCAGGGAGGTCCAGCCGGTGGCGGTGAGGACGAGGACCGAGAGGAAGACGAGGGCGCGTCGGCGGGCGGCGGCGGCGAGCAGCACGGCGAGGCCGGCGGGGAGGGTGAGCCAGGGGAGGAAGGAGAGTAGTTGCGGTACGGGGGTGACGGCATCCGTGTCGAGCGCCCGGCAGGTGGCGGCCAGGGCGGGGGCGAGGAGGGGCAGCCCTGCGGCCCGGGCGGCGAGTCGTCGTCCGGGCCTCGGGGGCGGCGGCTCGGGGGCCGCCGGGACGGTGCGCGTCTGCGTGTCCGTGACGGGTTCGGTGGGCTGGGCGGGCCCGATCGGTGGGCTGGGCTGGGCTCGATCGATCGGCTCGGTGGGCTCGATCGGCTCGGTGGTGAGGGCTCGGTCCAGGCACTTCAGTGGCGCAGCGCCTGCCCGACCTCCGCCGTGGGTTCGCCCGAGAGGGTCCGATTGCTGCGTGCCGTACCGGTCTTGGAGGCGCCGGGTTCGACGCCGTTGATGTTGAGGACGACGGCGTCGAGCAGATTGCCGTCGCCGTCACGGAAGTTGACCAGGATCGTGTAGTCGGCGCTCTTGTCCTTGGGGTTGGTCGCGGTGATCTCCGCGACCGTGCGGTCCCCGTCGGTGCTCGTCGGCCCCGCGGTCACGTCTGCGCCGGCGTTCACCCCGTCCTTGACCTCGTCCAGCTTCTCCTGGGCGGCCGAGGCGACGGCGGCCGTGGCGGACGAGACGATCTCGCCCGCCTTGTCGCCGACGCTGTCGCAGCCGCTGAGGGCGAGGAGGGTGACGGCGGCGAGTGCGGCTCCGGTGGTGCGTCGCATGTTCCGGCGCCTCAGAAGGTCTCGCCCGAGCCGTACGACTCGTCCGTGGCCAGCGCCCAGATCACGAAGATCGAGATGGCCATGGAGAAGAGCGCCCACCAGGGCTGGTACGGCAGGAAGAGGAACTGGAAGAGGATGTTGAGGGAGGCCAGGGAGATGCCGGCGATCCTGCCCCACTCGGCGCCCTTGAGGATGCCGAAGCCGGTGACGGCGATGATGACGCCGAGGATCAGGTGGATCCAGCCCCAGGTGGTGAGGTCGAACTTGAAGACGTAGTCGCCGATGCGGGTGTAGACCTCGTCCTCGGCGATGCCGGCGATGCCCTGGAAGATGTCCATGAAGCCGATGACCAGCATGAGGACGCCGGCGAAGAGCGTGCCGCCGGCGGCCCAGGCGCCGGCGGTGCTCGGCTTGCGGGGTGCGGTGTTCTGGCTCATGCCCCCATCGTCGGTGCGCTCGCCGGTGCGCGATCGTTCAACGGGTCCGAACGAGTGAGCGGAGGAAGGCGTCGAGTGCCGCGTCGAACTCCTCGGGCCGTTCCAGGTTGGGCAGGTGGGCGGCCCGCTCGATGACGGCGAGCGTGGAGTGCGGCAGCAGGGCGTGCATCTCCTCCGCGTCCGCCACCGGCGTGTAGGTGTCCTCCCGGCCGACCACGATCAGCGCGGGGACCGCGAGTGCGGCGAGCGTCTCCCGGTAGTCGGGCCGCTCGGCCCGGCCGCGCAGCGCGGCGGCTGCGGCGACCGGGTCGGTGGCGCACATCATGCGGTGGACGTGGGGTGCGGCGTGGGTGTTGTGCGGGGCGACCATCCGGTCGAGGACCTCGTCGGCGTATCCGCGCATGCCCTCCCGCAGGAGCCGGTCGGCCATGGCGTTCCGGGCCCGCCTGCCGTCCTCGGTCTCGGCGGCGGGGAAGGTGTCGGCGAGGACGAGGCCCCGGACGCGCCCGGGGTGGCGGCGGACCAGTTCCATGGCGATCTGGCCGCCCATGGAGAGGCCGGCGAGGACGCACTCCTCGATTCCCAGGTCGTCGAGGAGGGCGATGAGGTCCTCGGCGAAGACCCCGAGGTCGGTGGAGCCGGGGGAGGCGCCGAGCGGGCTGTCGCCGTAGCCGCGCAGGTCGGGGGCGAGGACCCGGTGTCCGGCGCGGGAGAAGCGGTCGATCTGCGGCTGCCACATGGTGTGGTCGAAGGGGTGGCCGTGGACCAGCAGGAGGGCGGGGCCGGAACCCCGGTCCGCGTAGGAGGTCTCGGCGTGGACGGTGCGGGAGACGGGCATGGCGGCAGGCTAGGCAGCCCCCGCCGATCGGTGCAATAAGATCTTTGCTCTCGGTGCAATGGGGGAGGGGTTCGAATGGACGAGTACCGCAGGATCGCGGACCGGGTCGAAGCGGCCGTGCGGGGCGGGCGGCTCAAGCCCGGCGACCGGATGCCCCCGCAGCGCGTCTTCGCCCGCCGCCACGGGATCGCGAACTCGACGGCGATCCGCGTGTACGGGGAGCTGGCCCGCCGCGGCCTGGTCGTCGGAGAGGTCGGTCGCGGCACCTTCGTCCGGGCCGCGCCCCCGCTGCCCGGCCCGGCGCTCGCCGAGGCCACCGGCGCCGCGCCCGTCGACCTCCAGCTCAACTACCCGACCGTGCCGGGGCAGTCGGAGCTCATGGCCCGTGCGCTCGCCGCCCTCGCCCGGCCCGACGTCCTCGCCGAGGCCGTCTCCCGCCCCGCCGCCGCCGGTGGCACCCCGCAGGCCCGGGAGGCGGCGGCGGCCGTGCTCGCCCGGCCCGGCTGGGCTCCCGATCCCGAAGGGGTCCTCTTCGCCGGGAACGGCAGACAGGCCCTCGCCGCCGCGCTCTCCGCGCTCGTCCCGCCCGGTGGCCGGCTCGGCGTCGAAGCGCTCACGTACCCCCTGGTCAAAGCGGTCGCGGAGCGGCTCGGCATCCGACTCGTCCCGCTCGCCCTCGATGCGGAGGGCGTACGGCCCGAGGCCCTGGAGGCCGCCCACCGGTCCGCGCCCCTCGCCGCCGTCTACCTCCAACCGACCCTGCACAATCCGCTCGCCGCCACCCTCGGTGAGCAACGTCGAGCCGAACTCGCCGAACTCCTCAGGCACTTGGACCTGACGGCCGTCGAAGACACCACCTGGGCCTTCCTGGTCCCCGATGCGCCCGCCCCGCTCGCCGCCCACGCCCCCGAGCGCGTCCTCCTCGTCGACAGCCTCTCCAAGCGGCTCGCCCCCGGGCTGACCGTCGGCTACGTGGTGGCGCCGGGACGGCTGCGGAACACGGTGGCCGACGCCCTGCGCTCCGGCGCCTGGACGGCGGGCGGCCTCGCCCTCGCCGCCGCGACCCGATGGGCCGGCGACGGAACGGTCACCGAGGCCGTCGCCGCCAAGCGGGCCGACGCCAGGGCCCGGCACGCCCTGGTCGTCCGCCACCTCGGCGACCGGACCGTCCGGACCTCCCCCCACGCCTACTACTGCTGGTGGGAACTGCCCGCCCCGTGGCGCGCCGAGACCTTCACGGCCGCCGCGGCGGCCCGTGCGGGCGTGGCGGTCACCCCGGGCAGTGCCTTCGCCGTGGGCCGCGGCGGCGCGCCCGATGCGATCAGGATCGGGCTCGCGTCCCCGCCCCGCCCGGTCCTGGACGAGGCCCTGGCCCGGCTGGCGGCCCTGGCCGCAGAAGGCCCGGCGACCGGGCCCGGCCCTGATCCACTTGCGGGCCGTCCGGCGGGGGTGTGACCTGGAGGGTGCGGGAACCAGGGGGGCGAGAGACGAAGGAGCTCCTGCCATGGCCGCACACGCAGCGGCGCCCACCAGGCGCCGGATCAGCATGAACGGCTGGGGAGGCCCGGTCACCATCGGCGTCCTGTACGGCCTCTACGCGGCCACCGTCGCGCGCCAGGGCGGCCCCACGACCCTGGGACAACTGTGGCTCGGCCTCATCTCGGCCGTGGTCCTCGCCGTCGCCATCGTCGCCCTGCGGCGCTACGGTCGTGCCCTGCCCCGCGAGCCGCGCGCCGCCGCCTGGGGCGCGCTCCCCGGCATCGCGGTCGGCTTCCTCTACAGCCTGTCCGGCGCGAGCGTCTTCTCGTCGAGCGGGCTGGGACTGATGACGGCGCTGGTGTCCGGCGCCGCCGCCTACTACCTCTTCTACACGCACGAGGACGCGACGGGTCATCCGGCTCCGTGGTGAGCCGGGGCGGATGGACCGTCCGGGTGGGACCCGCACGCCGGAGCGCACCCGCCGCCGCGCGGAAGCGGCCGTCGGCACGGCGGCCCCCGGCCCGGGACCGCTGACGGGGATCCCGCCCTCGCGCCGGTGCGGGGCGGACGGGCCCCGCCCCCGGGACCACGCCCCCGGTCCCGCCCTCCCGGGTACCGGGGGACCGCCGTGAAGCGGCGACGGACCCTCCTGGTGCTCCCGCTGCTGGGCGTGGTGCTCGCTGCCGCCTCGTGCGTCCTCGCGCCCGACCGCTCCGCCGCCGCGCCCCGGCCGGCGCCCCCCGGTCCGACGGCGCCGCCGGTGACGGCCCCGGTCCGGCCCGCTCCCCTCGCGCCCGCGGCGACCGCCCCGCCCCCGTCGGCGGGCCTTCCCCCGTCGGCGAGCGCCCCGAGCCCCGAGCGGGCCGCGCGTGCGGCGCTCGACGCGCTCGGCCCGCACCCCGGCCGGTACGCGCTTGCGGTCGAGGACCTCACCTCGGGCCGCTCCGTGACGTACGGGGCGGTCACGGAGTCGTTCGTCTCCGCGAGCATCATCAAGGTCGACATCCTGGCCGCCCTGTTGCTGCACGTGCAGGACCGCGGGACCCCGCTCACCGCCGAGGAGCGGCGCCTCGCGTCCGCCATGATCCGCCGGAGCGACAACGACGCGGCCCAGCAGCTCTGGATCGAGGTGGGCAGGCGCCCGGGCCTGGACGCCGCCAACGGGCGGCTCGGCTTCAGCGGGGCGCACGCCGGGCAGCAAGGCCCCTGGGGGCTCACCCGGACCACGGTCCTCGACCAGCTGAACCTGTTGAGGCGCGTCTTCACCGAGGACTCGCCGCTGACCGCCGAGTCCCGGGCCTATCTGCGGTCCCTGATGGGCGGGGTCCTTGCGGGGCAGGACTGGGGCGTCAGTGCGGCGAGTTCTCCCGCCGGTGCGTTCGCCCTCAAGAACGGCTGGTTGCGGCGGGACGCGACGCACCGCTGGGTCGTCCACAGCATCGGCAGGGTGGAACACGGGGGACACGTCCTGCTGGTGGCCGTCCTCACCGACGGGCAGCTCGCGTACGAGGACGGGATCTCGCTCGTCGAGCGGACCGCGGCGACGGCGGTCCGCGCCCTGACGGGGGACTCCTGACGCCGGGCCCCGGCCGCCGACCGCGGGCGACCGTCGGGCCGGAGGCGGGCCGGCGCCGGGGGTTCCGGCACCGGCCCGGGCCGTCGCTCCCGGAGCGGATCAGTCGAGCCGCAGGTCCGCCAACTGCTTCTCGAACGGGATGACCTCGTCCTCCTCCGCCCGCCGGGCGGGCCGTGCCGCGACCGTGTCCGCGAACTCGTTCCCGGCCCGGGTGATCCGGGTGGGCAGCCCCTCCTGCCCGAAACCGGTCGGCGCCGCGTCGCCGCCGGTGCCCCAGTCCTCGGAGGCCGCGTAGACCGCGGTGGGGACGACGAGGGCCCGCAGGTGGGCGAAGAGCGGTCGCAGGGCGTGGTCCAGGACCAGGGAGTGGCGGGCCGTGCCGCCGGTCGCTCCGAGGAGGACCGGGGTGCCGGTCAGCGCGGCCGGGTCGATCAGGTCGAAGAAGGACTTGAAGAGCCCGCTGTACGAGCCGGTGAAGACCGGGGTCACCGCGATGACGCCGTCCGCTCCGGTCACCGCGTCGATCGCCTCCCGCAGCGCGGCCGACGGGAATCCCGTCACGAAGTGCTTCGCGACGTCGACGGCGAGGTCGCGCAGCTCGACGACCCGGACGTCGACGGCGTACTCCTGCTCGGCGAGCCGGTACCGGGCCGCCCGGAGCAGTCGGTCGGTGAGGAGCCGGGTCGAGGACGGGCTGCTGAGTCCGGCCGAGACGGCGACCAGCTTCAGGGTCTGCATGGCCTCAGGCCTCCTTCTTCGCGGAAACGGCGGGGTGGAGCGGGGCGGTCTCCGGCACGCCGGCCGGACGCAGGTTGGCGAACTCCTTGCGGAGCACCGGGACGACCTCCTCGCCGAGGAGGTCGAGCTGCTCCAGGACCGTCTTGAGGGGGAGTCCCGCGTGGTCGATCAGGAACAGCTGGCGCTGGTAGTCGCCCACGTACTCGCGGAAGGACAGGGTGCGCTCGATGACCTCCTGCGGGGAGCCGACGGTCAGCGGGGTCTCCCGGCTGAACTCCTCCAGGGAGGGGCCGTGGCCGTAGACCGGTGCGTTGTCGAAGTACGGGCGGAACTCCCGTACGGCGTCCTGCGAGTTCTTCCGCATGAAGACCTGCCCGCCCAAACCGACGATCGCCTGCTCGGGGGTTCCGTGGCCGTAGTGCGCGTACCGCTGTCGGTAGAGGCGGACCATCTTCTCGGTGTGCTGCTTGGGCCAGAAGATGTGGTTCGCGAAGAAGCCGTCGCCGTAGTAGGCGGCCTGTTCGGCGATCTCCGGGGAGCGGATGGAGCCGTGCCAGACGAACGGCGGGACGCCGTCGAGCGGGCGCGGGGTGGACGTGAAGCCCTGGAGCGCGGTGCGGAACGTGCCCTCCCAGTCGACGACGTCCTCCCTCCACAGCTTGTGGAGGAGTGCGTAGTGCTCGATGGCGAGCGGGATGCCCTGTCGGATGTCCTGGCCGAACCACGGGTAGACCGGGCCGGTGTTGCCGCGGCCCATCATCAGGTCCACCCGGCCGTCGGCGAGGTGCTGGAGGGTCGCGTAGTCCTCGGCGATCTTCACCGGGTCATTGGTGGTGATGAGGGTCGTGGAGGTGGAGAGGACCAGGTTCTCGGTGCGGGCGGCGATGTGCCCGAGGAGGGTGGTGGGGGAGGACGGCACGAACGGCGGGTTGTGGTGCTCGCCGGTCGCGAAGACGTCGAGCCCGACCTCCTCGGCCTTGAGCGCGAGGGCGACGGTGTTCTTGATGCGCTCGTGCTCGGTGGGGGTGCGGCCGGTGGTGGGGTCGGTCGTCACGTCGCCGACGGTGAAGATCCCGAACTGCATCGTGCTCACCTCTTGCCCTTCGGTGTCGGGAAGCTAATGGTTGAATCTTAAAGCATCAGCTTCAACGGTACGCCCCCCTCCCCTATTCCGACCCGTACCCTGGACCGCATGACCACACCTGAGACCGACGGCGAGCGCTGGAAGGAGCGGGGCGTGATGCTCCGCGTCTTCGTGTACGTCTTCGCCACCCACGCCTTCGCGGGCTTCGTCTGGCTGCTCTTCTACGTCGGGCAGAACGCCCAGAAGTAGGAGCCGACCGGGGCTCACGTAGAGTCGCCGACGTGAACGGTGCGATAGCGGTCGTCGGAATCGGCGCGGACGGCTGGGACGGACTCCCCGAGACCTCCCGCCGCGTCCTGGGCGCCGCCGAGGTCCTCCTCGGCGCCCCCCGTCAGCTCGACCTGCTGCCCCCCGCGGACTGCCCCGGCGAACGGATCGCCTGGCCCTCCCCCCTCCGCCCCGCCGTCCCCGGACTGCTCGCCGCCCACCGGGGCCGCGCCCTCGCCGTCCTCGCCAGCGGGGACCCCTCCTTCCACGGCATCGCCCGCACCCTCCTGGAGACCGGGGCCGCCGACGCCGAACGGCTCCGCATCCACCCGCACCCGTCCTCCGTCTCCTACGCCTGCGCCCGCCTCGGCTGGCCCCTGGAGGACACCGAGACCGTCTCCCTCGTCGCCCGCCCCCTCGCCGCGCTCTCCGCCGCCCTCCACCAGGGCCGCCGCCTCCTCGTCCTCAGCGAGGGCGCCGACACCGCCGCCCGGGTCGCCGAACTGCTGCGCGCCACGGGCTGGGGCGGCACCCGCATCCGGGTCCTGGAGCAACTGGGCGGTCCCGCCGAACGCCTCCTCGACG
Source organism: Streptomyces sp. NPDC058877 (assembly GCF_042742855.1). Lineage (NCBI taxonomy): Bacteria > Bacillati > Actinomycetota > Actinomycetes > Kitasatosporales > Streptomycetaceae > Streptomyces > Streptomyces sp. NPDC058877. Next base: position 38,099 of record NZ_JBHYMF010000007.1, read on the forward strand.
GCACGGCCGAGGACTGGCCGCACGACCGGACCGCCCCCCTCAACGTCCTCGCGCTCGACTGCACTCGTGACCCGGACGCCCTCCGGCTCGGCTCCGCGCCCGGGCTCCCCGACGCGGCGTACGAGCACGACGGGCAGCTCACCAAGCGCCATGTGCGGGCCGCCACCCTCGCCGCCCTCGCCCCCGCCCCCGGCGAACTGCTCTGGGACGTCGGCGGCGGCTCCGGCTCCATCGGCGTCGAATGGATGCGCACCCACCGCTCCTGCCGGGCGATCGCCATCGAGAAGTCCTCCGAGCGGGCCGCCCGGATCACCCGCAACGCGGACGCCCTCGGCGTCCCCGGCCTGCGCGTCGTCCGGGCCGCCGCACCGGAGGGCCTCGCCGGCCTGGAGACCCCCGACGCCGTCTTCATCGGCGGCGGACTCACCGCACCCGGCCTGCTCGACGCCTGCTGGGACGTCCTGCCCCCCGGCGGTCGACTCGTCGCCAACACCGTGACGCTGGAGTCCGAGGCCCTGCTCGCCGACCGCTACCGCCGCCACGGCGGCGAACTCGTCCGGCTCGCGGTCTCCACCGCCGTGCCCGTCGGCGGCTTCACGGGCTGGCGCCAGGCCATGCCCGTCACCCAGTGGTCCGTAACGAAAGGTTCTGAAGAGGGATGACCGTCTACTTCATCGGCGCGGGCCCCGGCGCGGCCGACCTGATCACCGTGCGCGGTGCACGGACCCTCGCGGCCTGCGGCGTCTGCCTCTACGCCGGCTCCCTCGTCCCCACCGAGCTCCTCGCCGAATGCCCGCCGGACGCCAAGCTCGTCGACACGGCCCGGCTCGACCTGGACCAGATCATCGCCGAGATCACCGCCGCCCACGAGGCCGGCCGGGACGTGGCCCGACTGCACTCCGGCGACCCGTCCGTCTTCAGCGCCGTCGCGGAGCAGATGCGCCGCCTCGACGCCGCGGGGATCCCCTACGAGGTCGTGCCGGGCGTCCCGGCCTTCGCCGCCGCCGCGGCGGCCCTCAAGCGGGAACTCACCGTCCCCACGGTCGGCCAGACCGTCATCCTCACGCGGATCGCCCAGCAGGCCACGCCCATGCCCGAGGGGGAGGACCTCGCCACCCTCGGCCGCAGCGGCGCCCTGCTCGTCCTGCACCTCGCCGCGCGCTACGTCGACCGGATCGTCGCCGAACTCGTCCCCCACTACGGCGCCGACTGCCCGGTCGCCGTCGTCGCGATGGCCAGCCGTCCCGACGAGGTGATCCTGCGCGGCACCCTCGACGACATCGCGTCCCGGGTGAAGACCGCGGGCATCACCAAGACCGCCGTGATCATCGTCGGCCGCACCCTCGCGGCCTCGGAGTTCCGCGACAGCCACCTCTACGACCCGGCCCGGGACCGTCACAGCTGCTGACCGCCCCGGACCGGCCGGAATCAGGCGTTGGGCCGCTTGCCGTGGTTCGCCTTCTTCTTCTTGCGGGCCCGCTTCTTGTTGCCGCGCTTCGCCATGGGACTCCCTCTCACCCAACTCACTAGGGGACGGTGCCCTGGCAAGCCTAGGGTCGGGGTGCCGGGGCCGCACGTCGATCCGTCGGCGCCGTGCGGTCTGATGGAGGCATGACCGTCTACGACGTGGCCCGGGCGCTGCCGGGCATCGAGGAACTGCGCGACCACAGCCGGGCGCTCGCCATGGCGGAGGCCGTGCTCTGCCCGGAGTGGGAGGGCCGCTGTTACTCCTTCGACGCCCACTGGTCGGAGGACGAGCAACTGGCGTCGATGAGGGACGGTGAGGGCGGCGAGTACACGATCGTCCTCTCCCCCGCGGGGGCCTTCGCCCGCGCCTTCGACCACGAGTCGCCGCTCAGCCCGTTCGGACCGCTCGCGGACGGCCGGACCTGGCCCGGCCTGCTCGACGGGGTTCCGGAGCCCTTCGGGGAGTACCTGACCGAGCCCGCGTTCACCGACGAGGACGGGGTCCACGTGACCACCGCCTGCCTGTGGCGGGAGGCCGCGGACACCGCCTGGCGCACCGGTCCGGTCGAGTTCCCGGACCTGGACGGGCACCCGGACCCGGACGGCTCCGGCCGTCTCTTCCGCCTGCTGACGGACCGCTCGGCGGAGGCGTACGCGGAGTGGGCCGAGGAGTACTACGAGCGCCCGGTGGACCGCGGGGCGGTCCGCCGGCTGCTCGCCCTGCACCCGCTGACGGCGGAGCTCGTCGCCGCCCTCAACCCCGAGGTGACGCTCGCGGACCTCGCCGAGGACATCCAGGAGATCGGCTACCCGACGGCCTGAGCACCGCCCGCCCGCGCTCCCGCACGGGCCGCGGCCGGGCGGGCCGCCGGGGGCGCCGGGTCAGGGGCCCTGCACCGCAGACCGTCCCACCACGACCCCCGCGCGGTCGATGCAGACCACGTCCACCGCGATCGGGGCGCCCCGTAGCACGGACAGGGCCTCGTCGCGGGCGCGGGCGGCCACCAGGTCGCCCAGCGGGACGGCGGCGGCCTCGCAGAGGCGGAGGGCGGCGAGGCCCGTGTTGGCGGCGGCGACCTCCGCCGCCAGGGACTCCGGGGCACCCCCGGCGCGGGCCAGCTCCGCCAGGAACGCCTTGTCGACCTGCGAGCGGGCCGAATGGAGGTCCAGATGGCCGGCGGCGAGCTTGGAGAGCTTGGCGAAGCCGCCGCAGAGGGTGAGCCGGTCGACCGGATGCCGACGGAGGTACTTGAGGACGGCGCCCGCGAAGTCGCCCATGTCCAGGAGCGCGATCTCCGGCAGCTCGTACAGGCCCCTCACCGTGCGCTCCGAGGTCGAGCCCGTGCAGCCCGCCACATGGGTGAGGCCGCCGGCACGGGCCACGTCGACGCCCCGGCGGATGGAGTCGATCCAGGCCGAGCAGGAGTACGGGACGACGACCCCGGTCGTGCCGAGGATCGACAGGCCGCCGAGGATGCCGATGCGGGGGTTCCAGGTGGAACGGGCGATCTCGGCGCCGTTGTCGACGGAGATCGTGACCTCCACGTCGCCGGGGGCGCCGTGCGCGGCGGCGACCGCGGCCACGTGCTCCCGCATCAGCTGCCGGGGCACCGGGTTGATCGCCGGCTCGCCGACGTCGAGGGGCAGCCCGGGCAGGGTGACCGTGCCGACCCCGGGGCCCGCCCGGAAGACCACGCCGGAACCGGTCGGCAACAGCCGCACCGTGGAGCGGATCACGGCCCCGTGGGTGACGTCCGGGTCGTCGCCCGCGTCCTTGACCACCGCCGCCATGGCGGTGCCGCCCGCCAGGGACTCCGCCGTCAGCGCGAAGGACGGCGTCTGCCCCTTCGGCAGGGTGATGGTCACCGGGTCGGGGAACCCGCCGGTCAACAGGGCCGTGTACGCGGCGGTGGTGGCCGCCGTCGCACAGGCACCGGTCGTCCAGCCCGGGCGGAGGCCGGTGTGCTTGAGTTGGGCCTCACGCCCGCCGCCTGACGTCACCGAGGGGCTCCTGTGCACGTACTCATTCTCGGGGGGACCACCGAGGCCCGCGCCCTCGCCGGACTGCTGCACGGCGAGGTCCGGGTGACCAGCTCCCTCGCGGGGCGGGTCGCGAGTCCCCGCCTGCCGGCCGGGGAGGTCCGGATCGGTGGCTTCGGCGGCGCCGAAGGGCTGGCGACGTGGGTGCGGGAGCACGCCGTGGACGCGGTCATCGACGCCACCCATCCCTTCGCCGAGCGGATCAGCTTCAACGCGGCCCGGGCGACCGCCACCGTCCATGTTCCCCTGCTGGCGCTGCGCCGTCCCGGCTGGGTCCCGGCGGAGGGCGACGACTGGCGTTCGGCGGCGACCCTGGAGGAGGCGGCCCGGGCCCTCGGCGACCTCGGCGACCGGGTCTTCCTGACGACGGGCCGCATGGGCCTCGCCGCCTTCGCCGACTGCCCGCAGTGGTTCCTGGTCCGCTCGGTGGACGCCCCGGACGTCCCCGTGCCGGCCCGCGCCGAAATCCTCCTCGACCGGGGCCCCTTCACCCTGGACGGCGAGCGGGAGCTCCTCGCCCGGCACCGCGTCGACGTCCTGGTGACGAAGGACAGCGGAGGCGCGGCGACCGCCCCCAAGCTGACCGCGGCCCGGGAGGCGGGCATCCCGGTCGTGGTGGTCCGCCGCCCCCCGGTCCCGGAGGGCGTCCCGGTGGCGGCGACCTCCGAGGAGGCCGCCGCCTGGGTGCGGAGTCGCGGACGTCAGCCGTAGCGGCGCGGTGTCCACGCGATCGTGCGGCCGTCGCCCCGTTCGACCGCGCGGGTCTGCGAGGACCCGATCAGGAGCAGGGTGCGCATGTCGACCTCGGAGGGTTCCAGGGTCTTCAGGGTCAGCACCCGGACCGACTGCTCCGGCCCGCCCACGTCACGGGCGACGACCACCGGGGTCTGGGGGGAGCGGAGTTCGAGGAGGAGGTCGCGGGCGGCGGCCACCTGGTGGTTGCGGGACTTGGAGCCCGGGTTGTAGAGGGCGATGACCAGGTCGGCCGAGGCGGCTGCCCGGAGCCGGGCCTCGATGACGTCCCAGGGCTTGAGCCGGTCGGAGAGGGAGATCGTGGCGTAGTCGTGGCCCAGGGGGGCGCCGGCCGCCGCGGCGGCGGCGTTGGCCGCGGTCACGCCCGGGAGGACCCGGACGGGCACGTCCGCGTACGCCGGCTCGCAGGCGACCTCCAGGACCGCCGTCGCCATGGCGAAGACGCCGGGGTCGCCGCCCGAGACGACCGCCACCTTCCGGCCGCGCCGGGCCAGGTCGAGGGCGAACTCGGCGCGCTCGGACTCGACCTTGTTGTCGGAGCCGTGCCGGATCTGCCCGGGCCGCAGCTCCGGAACCCGGTCGAGGTAGGTGGTGTAGCCGACGAGGACGTCGGCGTTGACGAGGGCGCCGCGCGACTCGGGGGTGAGCCAGGGCGCTCCGGCGGGGCCGGTGCCGACCACGGTGACCTCGCCCGCCTCCCGCACCGGGGGCTCCTGGTCGATGCGGGAGGGCAGCACGGCGACCGAGAAGTACGGGACGGACGCGGGGTCGACCTCCGTCAGCTTCTCCGTCCGCTCGCCGGCCATGAACGCCCGCTCCACGTACCGCGCGTCGTCCAGGCGACCGGCCCGTTCCAGGGCCCGCTTCACGGTGGGGAAGGTGCGGCCGAGCTTCATGACGACCGCCGAGTCGGTGCCCGCGAGGCGGGCCGTCAGCTCGTCCTCCGGCAGGGTGCCGGGGATGATCGTGAGGACCTCCTCCGCCTCGCACAGCGGCTCGCCGAGCCGGGCGGCGGCGGCGCTCACCGAGGTGACGCCGGGGATGACGGTGGTGTCGTAGCGGTCGGCGAGCCGCTTGTGCATGTGCTGGTAGGAGCCGTAGAAGAGCGGGTCGCCCTCGGCGAGGACGGCGACGGTGCGGCCGGCGTCGAGGTGGGCGGCGAGGCGGGCCGCGGCCTCCTCGTAGAAGTCGTTCAGGGCCCCCCGGTAGCCGCCGGGGTGGTCCGTGGTCTCCACCGTGAGCGGGTACACCAGCCGCTCTTCGAGGTGGTCCTCGCGGATGTGCTCGGCGGCGATGGAGCGGGCGATGGAGCGGCCGTGGCGGGCGGAGTGGTAGGCGATGACGTCGGCTTCGGAGATCGCCTTCACGGCGGCCACGGTCATCAGGTTCGGGTCGCCGGGGCCGAGGCCCACGCCGTAGAGCTTGCCGGTCACTGCTGGATCTCCGCTTCGTGGGCGAGGGCGTTGAGCGCGGCGGCGGTCATCGCGCTGCCGCCGCGTCGGCCCCGTACGACCAGGTAGTCGAGGCCGAGGACGTTCTCGGCCAGCGCCTCCTTGGATTCGGCGGCGCCGATGAAGCCGACGGGTATGCCGAGGACGGCGGCGGGCTTCCCGGCGCCCTTCGCGATCATCTCCAGGAGGTGGAAGAGGGCGGTGGGGGCGTTGCCGATGGCGACGACGGAACCTTCGAGCCGGTCCCGCCACAGTTCGAACGCGGCGGCGGAGCGGGTGGTGCCGAGCTCGGCGGCGAGGCCCGGGACGGCCGGGTCGGAGAGGCCGCAGAGCACCTCGTTGTCGGCGGGCAGCCGCTTGCGGGTGACGCCGCTGGCGACCATCTGCGCGTCGCAGAGGATGGGGGCACCGGCGCGGAGCGCGGTGCGGGCGCCGGCGACGACGCCGGGGGAGTACGCGATGTCCTGCACGAGGTCGGTCATGCCGCAGGCGTGGATCATCCGGACCGCCACCTGGGCGACGTCGGCGGGCAGGCCCGCGAGGTCCGCCTCGGCGCGGATGGTGGCAAAGGACCGGCGGTAGATCTCCGTCCCGTCCTTCTCGTAGTCGAACATCCTGTTGTTCTCGCTCATCTCGTGTGGGTCGGCAGGCTGCGGGCCGCCGCGACTGCTGCGGTCAGGGAGGTGCGGGGGGTGGGGACGCCGTCCACCAGATAGCCGTCGTCGCCGGTGGCGAGGACGTCGATCCAGGTGCCGTGCGGGTGTCCGCAGCGGCGTGCGCAGCCGGAGAAGTGCACGGGCAGGGGTCCGGGGGGTGCGGCGGGGGCGTCGGCCCGGACGTCGGCGAGGGACTTGGCGCAGCCGGGCCGCCCGGTGCAGGCGGTGACCCGGGCGCCGGGTGCGTCGGAGCGGGTGAGCAGGCCGTGTGACGCCAGCTCGGCGAGCCGCGCCGGGAGGGAACCGACCGGGGTGCTTCCGCCGGCGGCCGGAGTGGGGGCGGAGGCTCGCCCGGCGGCCGGGACGGCGGCGGGGCGGTCCGCGGCCGGGGCGGCTGCGACGCCCACCACGACGACCCCCCGCCACGGCGTGAGCCGGATCTCGGCGGCCGGCAGCAGGGCCCGCAGCTGGACGGTGGTGAGCCGGCCGAGCGGAGCGAGGACGTGCAGGGCACCGTCGCCGAGCGGCCCGGGCTCGGGCGACCGGGGCGCGGGCAGGGGCGGTACCGGTACGGGCTCGGCCGTGATCCCGGCCCGTGCCAGGGCGTCGGCCCAGTCCGGCAGGTGCCCGTCGGGCAGTTCGCGGGGGCGCCAGGCCCCGTTTCCGGCGGCCCCGGCGGCGTCCAGGAAGGCGAGGGCGGCGGTGAGGGCGGCCCGGACGGCGTCCGCGGCGGCGAGCCGGAAGGCCCGTGAGCCGAGCCGCAGCAGGACCGATCCGTCCGGTTCTGCGATCAAGCTCACATCGCCGCCCAGTCCGGCCACGTCTCCGCGCCCGTCGTCCAGGACGAAGAGGAACCGCCCCGAAAGGGACGCCGCCCGGGCCTCGGCACAGAGCGCGGCGTCCAACCCGCGCGCCCACAACTGCACGTCGGCGTGGCCGAGTCCGTCGAGGCCCGCAGCGGGCGAGGCCACGATGTTGCGGACCCGTTCGTGGGTGGGGGAGGGCAGCAGGCCCGCCTCCGCCAGGAGCTCCGCCAGCCGTGCCCCGCAGTCCTCGGCGAGGCCGCGCAGCTCCGCGTTGCCGCGCGAGGTGATGCTGATCCGCCCGTCGCCGAGGGCGTCGGCCGCGCCGGCCAGGACCTCCACCTGAGCTGCCGTCAGACGGCCTGCGGGCAGGCGGAGTCGGGCCAGGCGGCCGTCGTCGGCGGCGTGCAGGCGCAGCGCTCCCGGGCAGGCGTCGCCACGGTCCCGCGTGCGGGCCTCGCCCGCTTCGGGCGTCGGGGGTGGGGTGGGCGGCATGGCGGCGAGCATACCCACGGGGAACCGGCCGGCCACCGGGTGTGATCCGGTCGACGTCCCCGCTCCCTGGGGGCCCGACGGCGCCACGATCTAGGATGCAGACCGGCATGGGGTCCCAGGACCCCGGGGAGGAAGCCCGGTGAGAATCCGGCGCGGTCCCGCCACTGTGAGCCCGTACCAGCGATGGCACGGGTGAGTCAGGAACTCCCTTCCCCGAGCTCTCGGCTTCGGCCGAGCGAGGGGAGGCCCCCATTCACACGACCACCCGGGGCGCGGACAACCCCGAGGAAGGCCTGAGCTCGCCATGCTCCTGCTGCTGTCGCACTCCGACACCGACCTGCTCAGCGCCCGTGCGGCGAACGCCGCGGCGCCCGGGGACGGCCCGGTCGAGTACCGCTTCGCCAACCCCTCCCGCCTGCCCCTCGCCGACCTGCCGGCCCTGCTCGACGGCGTCGACCTGGTCGTCGTCCGCCTCCTCGGCGGCCTCCGCTCCTGGCAGGAGGGGCTGGACGTGCTCCTCGCCGCCGGAAAGCCGGTCGTCGTGCTCAGCGGCGAACAGGCCCCCGACGCCCAGCTGATGGCGGCCTCCACCGTCCCGATCGGCGTCGCCACCGAGGCGCACGCCTACCTGGCGCACGGCGGCCCGGCCAACCTGGCGCAGCTGGCCCACTTCCTCTCCGACACCGTGCTCCTCACCGGCCACGGCTTCGAGGCCCCGGCCGCCACCCCCACCTGGGGCCCCCTGGAGCGCCCGGCGCGGAACGAGACCGGCCCGACCGTCGCCGTGCTCTACTACCGCGCCCACCACATGAGCGGGAACACCGCCTTCGTCGACGCCCTGTGCGGGGCGATCGAGGACGCCGGCGCGCGCGCCCTGCCGCTCTACGTGGCCTCCCTGCGCGCCCCCGAGGCGGAGCTCGTCGACACCCTCCGCACCGCCGACGTGATCGTCACCACCGTCCTCGCGGCCGGCGGCACCAAGCCGGCCGAGGCGCAGGCGGGCGGGGACGAGGAGGCCTGGGACGCGGGGGCGCTCGCCGCGCTCGACGTGCCGGTGCTGCAGGCGCTGTGCCTGACCGGCTCGCGCTCCGCCTGGGAGGAGAACGACGAGGGCCTGTCCCCGCTGGACGCGGCCAACCAGATCGCCGTGCCCGAGTTCGACGGCCGGCTGATCACCGTGCCGTTCTCCTTCAAGGAGATCGACGCGGACGGCCTGCCGGCGTACGTGGCGGATGCCGAGCGCGCCGCCCGGGTGGCCGGGATCGCCGTCCGGCACGCCCGGCTGCGGCACGTCCCGAACGCCGAGAAGAAGCTGGCCCTCGTCCTCTCCGCGTACCCGACGAAGCACTCCCGCATCGGCAACGCGGTCGGCCTGGACACCCCGGCCTCCGCCGTCGCCCTGCTGCGGCGCCTGATCGCGGAGGGGTACGACTTCGGGCCGGAGGGGGAGCTGCCCGGGTTGGTCTCCGGCGACGGGGACGAGCTGATCTACGCCCTCATCGAGGCCGGCGGCCACGACCAGGACTGGCTCACCGAGGAACAGCTCGCGAAGAACCCGGTCCGCATCCCCGCCGCCGACTACAAGCGCTGGTACGCGCTCCTCCCGGAGGAGCTGCGCACCGAGGTCGAGGAGCACTGGGGCCCGCCGCCGGGCGAGATGTTCCTGGACCGCTCCCGCAACCCCGAGGGCGACATCGTCCTCGCCGCCCTGCGGCGCGGGAACCTGCTGGTCCTCATCCAGCCGCCGCGCGGCTTCGGGGAGAACCCGATCGCGATCTACCACGACCCCGACCTCCCGCCGTCCCACCACTACCTGGCCGCCTACCGCTGGATCGCCGCCCGCGCCGAGGACGGCGGCTTCGGCGCCGACGCCATGGTCCACCTGGGCAAGCACGGCAACCTGGAGTGGCTGCCGGGCAAGAACGCCGGTCTGTCCGCCGCCTGCGGCCCCGACGCGGCCCTCGGCGACCTGCCCCTGGTCTACCCGTTCCTCGTCAACGACCCGGGCGAGGGCACCCAGGCCAAGCGGCGCGTGCACGCGACCCTCGTCGACCACCTGGTGCCCCCGATGGCCCGCGCCGACTCGTACGGCGACATCGCGCGCCTGGAGCAGCTGCTCGACGAGTACGCGCAGATCTCTTCCATGGACCCGGCGAAGCTGCCCGCGATCCGCGCCCAGATCTGGACCCTGATCCAGGCCGCCAAGCTCGACCACGACCTCGGTCTCGACGAGCGCCCCGAGGACGACGGTTTCGACGACTTCCTGCTGCACGTCGACGGTTGGCTGTGCGAGGTCAAGGACGCCCAGATCCGCGACGGCCTGCACGTCCTCGGTGGCGCCCCGGTCGGGGAGGCCAGGGTCAACCTGGTGCTCTCCATCCTGCGTGCCCGCCAGATCTGGGGCGGGACGCAGGCCCTGCCGGGGCTGCGCGAGGCGCTGGGGCTGGACGAGTCGGCCGCCACCCGCACCACCGCCGACGAGGCCGAGGCGAAGGCCCGCGAGCTGGTCGAGGCGATGGAGGCCGCCGGTTGGGACGTGGCGGCCGTCCCCGAGGGGTACGGCCCCGAGGTGCAGGCCGTGCTGCGCTTCGCCTGTGAGCAGGTCGTGCCGCGCCTGGCCGCCACCACCGACGAACTGGCGCACGCCGTGCACGCCCTGAACGGCGGCTTCGTCCCGGCCGGCCCGTCCGGTTCCCCGCTGCGGGGCCTGGTCAACGTGCTGCCCACCGGCCGCAACTTCTACTCCGTCGACCCGAAGGCGGTGCCGTCCCGGCTCGCCTGGGAGACCGGTCAGGCGCTCGCCGACTCGCTCCTGGAGCGCTACCGCACGGACAACGGCGAGTGGCCGACCTCGGTGGGCCTCTCGCTGTGGGGCACGAGTGCGATGCGCACCGCCGGCGACGACGTCGCCGAGGCCCTCGCGCTGCTCGGCGTCCGTCCGCTGTGGGACGAGGCCTCGCGCCGCGTGAACGGCCTGGAGCCGATCCCGCTCGCCGAGCTCGGCCGCCCGCGCATCGACGTCACGCTGCGCATCTCGGGCTTCTTCCGGGACGCCTTCCCGCACGTCATCGGCCTCCTGGACGACGCCGTACGGCTGGTGGCCGGGCTCGACGAGCCGGCCTCGGACAACCACGTGCGGGCGCACGCGCAGGCCGACCTGGCCGAGCACGGCGACGAACGGCGCGCCACCACCCGCATCTTCGGCTCGCGGCCGGGGACGTACGGCGCGGGCATCCTCCAGCTGATCGACTCGCGCGACTGGCGCACGGACGCCGACCTCGCCGAGGTGTACACGGTGTGGGGCGGGTACGCGTACGGCCGCGGGCTAGAAGGCCGCCCGGCGCGCGACGAGATGGAGACCGCGTACAAGCGGATCGCGGTCGCCGCGAAGAACACGGACACGCGCGAGCACGACATCGCCGACTCCGACGACTACTTCCAGTACCACGGCGGCATGGTCGCGACCGTCCGCGCGCTGAAGGGCACGGCCCCCGAGGCGTACATCGGCGACTCGACCCGCCCGGAGACCGTCCGCACCCGCACGCTCGTCGAGGAGACCTCCCGGGTCTTCCGCGCCCGCGTGGTCAACCCGCGGTGGATCGAGGCGATGCGCCGCCACGGCTACAAGGGTGCGTTCGAGCTCGCGGCGACCGTCGACTACCTCTTCGGGTACGACGCGACGACCGGGGTCGTCGCGGACTGGATGTACGACAAGCTGACGCAGGAGTACGTCCTCGACGCGGAGAACCAGGCCTTCCTGAAGGAGGCCAACCCGTGGGCCCTGCACGGCATCGCGGAGCGGCTCCTCGAAGCGGAGTCGCGGGGGATGTGGGAGAAGCCGGACCCGGAGACCCTGGCCGCGCTGCGCCAGGTGTTCCTGGAGACCGAGGGCGACCTGGAGGGCGAGGACTGATCCCCGCGGGGCGGGTGCCGGAGCCGTGCGGGGGAGCCGCTCCGGAATCCGTCCCCCGGCCACCGGTCGTTGGGGGGAGCCCGCTTCGGCGTGCCGGTGGACCGCGCCCCGCTCCGGCGGGCCCGGTGCGGCCGTCCGCGGGCGGTCCCCGGGGCGGGGCTACCGGCCCTTCGCGGCCTGCACCGCTGCCGCCGCGTCGACGTTCCCGAGCCCCAGTTTGGGCAGTTGGCCGGGGTTGGCGGCGGTGTCGCGGATCGTCTGCATGATCGCCGCCGGGTCCAGGCCCTGCTGGTGCAGGAGCGCGGCCACGGCGGAGACGTACGGCGCGGCCATCGAGGTGCCGGACAGCTTTCCGTATCCCGTGGTGTTCTTCACGGTCTCCTTCGAGGTGTGGGTCGGGAGCGTCGAGAGGATGTCGACGCCGGGGGCCGACACGGCGCTCTGCGCGCCGAAGTTGGTGAAGGAGGCCGGTTTCCCGTCCCGGTCGGACGCGTTGACCACCAGGACCGGGGTGTCGACCTCGTAGGGCTGGAGCACGGTGGCGTCGTTGCCCGCCGCGGCGACCACCACCGCGCCCTTGCCGTTCGCGTGGGTGATGGCCCGGTTGAGGATGCCGCCCTTGAGGAGGCGGGCCATCAGGCCGGACTCTCCGAGGGAGAGGTTGATGACGTGGGCGCCGTGGTCGGCGGCCCAGACGATGCCCTTGGTGATGTTCGCGTCGCTGCCGCTGCCGTTCGCGCCGAGCACCCGGACCGGCATGATCTTGGCCTCGGGGGCGCCGCCCGCGATGCCGACGCCGTTGTCGGCGCCGGCGGCGGCGATGCCGGAGACGTGGGTCCCGTGGCCGTTGAGGTCCGTGGGCTCGTCGTCGCCGTCGACGAAGTCGTAGCCGTCGACGAGCCGCCCCTTCAGATCGGGATGGTCGGGGTCCACGCCGGTGTCGACGACGGCGATGACGGTGTCCGTGCCCTTGGCGGTGCCCCAGGCGTCCGGGAGCTTCAGCGCGTCCAGGGCCCACTGCTCGCCGCGCAGCGGGTCGGGCTCGCCGTCGTCGCCGCAGCCGGTGACGAGGCCGGCGGTGAGGACGGCGAAGGCGGCGAAGGAGGCGAGGGCGGTGGGCCGGCGGCGTATGAAGATCTCCCCGTTCGTCGGCATGTGACCCAGTGAACAGTCGGTTTCGGCGTCCCGCATCTCGACGGGACCTCGACGAGAACCCCTATTGTTCTAGTAGAGTGCAAACAAGGGAGGTTTTCCGTGAACCGTGCCACGCCCCGTCTCCGCGCGCTCGCCGCGCTGCCCTTCGTCCTCGCGCTCGCCGCCCAGCTGCTGCTGCTCGCCCTCCATCACGACCGGCTGCCCGACCAACTGGCCGTCCACTTCGGCCCCGGGGGCGCCGACGGCTTCGCCGGTCGCACCGCCTACGGCGTGATCAGCGCCGCCCTGCTCCTCGGACTCGGCACCGGCTGGACGCTCCTCGTCCGCCGCAACGCCCTGTGGGGCGCCTGGGCGACCGCCGGCTTCACCGGCGCGCTCCTCGCCCTCCTGGTACGGGACAACCTGGACGCCGCCGATGCGACACAGGTCGTCTCACCCCCCACCGACCTCGCCCTCGCGGCGGCCTCCGCGGCCCTCCTCGCCACCGTCGGCCTGGCCCTCACCCGGCTCGTCCCCGAAGGGGAGCCGGCCGGCGCCTCCGTCGACGCGGACGCCCCACGGCTTCCGCTCGGCGCGGGCGAGGTCGCCGGCTGGACCCGCACCACCGGCTCCCGGCCGCTCACCGCCCTCGCGGTCCTCGCCCTCGCCGCGGCCCCGGTCGCCCTCCTCCTCGCGCCCTGGCCGCTCGCCCTGCTCGGCCTCGTCGGCCTCGTCATCGGCGTGCCCGGCCTCGCCCTCGCCCGCGTCCGGGTCACCGTCGACCGGCGCGGCCTCACCGTCCGGCCCTCGTTCGCCTCCCGACCCCGCGTCCGGGTCCCGCTCGACGAGGTCGCCGGCGCCGACGTCCGGGACGTCGACGCCCTCACCGACTTCGGCGGTTGGGGCTACCGGGTCCGGGCCCACCGGACGGGTGTGGTGCTGCGCTCCGGCGAAGCCCTCGTCGTGCGTCGCTCCGGCGGCCGGGAGTTCGCGGTCACCGTGCCCGACGCGCGGACCGCCGCCGCCCTGCTCAACACCCTTGCCGAGCGGCATGGGAAGGTCTGACCGTGCTCTTCCGTGTCGACCCGGCCTCCGTCGTGCCCCTCGGCGACCAGATCGCCGCCTGCGTCCGCGGTGCCCTCGCCGACGGCTCCGCCGCCCCCGGCGAGCGCCTCCCGGCAGCCCGGGAACTCGCCGACTCCCTCGGCGTCAACGTCCACACCGTTCTGCGCGGCTACCAGCGGCTCCGCGAGGAGGGCCTGATCGAACTCCGGCGCGGCAGGGGCGCCGTCGTCGTCCCCGGAGCCACCGCGCCCGGTCGCGCCCGGCTCCTCGCCCGTCTCCGCGAGGCGGCGGAGGAGGCCCGCGGACTCGGACTGACGGAGACGGAGTTCCTCGAACTGGCCCGCACGAGCCTGGGGTAGGGGACTCCGCACCCGCTCCGGTCCGCGGATCGGCGCCCCCGCCGGGAGCGTCGCGAGGCCCTCGACCGCCCGACCGAAGGGGCGCCCGTGGTTCCCTTCCGTCCCGCGGCCCGGACGGGGGAGGGCGGGGACGCCCGGCGGGGTCCACGGCGGGTCGTCGGCGGGCAGCGGTTCCGCCCCGTGCGCATCGGGTCCCGCCCCTGCGATCCGCCCCCGAGTTATGTTTTCGCGGTCCTGCAAGAGGGCCGCTGGTCTCCGGGCCCGGCATGACCGTGTCCCCCTGTCGAACGGATGACCCGGGGGGGGTGGTGTCACCGGGCCCGAGGGGTGCCGTCGGAGACGCTGATAAGAGGTCCGACCACCGCCTGACCAGGCGCAATGCCTGGTCGTTCGCGGGCGGCAGGTCTGCACGACGTGGATGCGCGCGCACGACACCGATGCCAAGGCCAGTCCGCCTCCATATCGGCGCCCTCCCTGACCGTCGCCCGCGATGCGGGCTGCCAGGTCGCCTACCTGCCGGGCCTTGCCATGCGGCGGATCGCCGACCTCTACCCCGGCGAGGCGAAGACCGACGCGAAGGACGCGGCGGTGATCGCGGACGGTGCCCGCACCATGCCGCACACCCTGCGCTCGCTGGAGCTGACCGCCGAGATCACCGCCGAGCGCACCGTCCTGACCGGCTTCGACTGGAGCCTCATGCCCCAGTGCCCAGGTGTCCACGACCAAGGGGAAGCTTCAACTCATCGCACAACCCTATGGCCTGTCTGGTGGTCGAACGGCCGAGAGATCCACAGCACGTCCGGCCTTTTGGGGGGGCGGGTAGCCCACAAGGGGGGGCAGTGGAGCCGGTACGAACGACAGATGGACGATGCAGGTGGAACAGAAGACAGCGGTCGGCTTCGAGGCGGGGCGCGCCGAGCGCGTGGTGACCGGGTCGAGGGTGGTGGTGCTGCCGTCTGCCCGTCGGGACCGGCTCGCGGCCCTGGACGGGCTGCGGTTCCTGGCCGCGCTTGCCGTCGTCCTGTTCCACTTCGTCGGGCAGACCAGGTGGGCGATGATCCACATCTGGGGGCTGCCGTACCAGAGCCTGTTCCCCCAAGCGCACGAGTACTTCGCCTTCGGTAGGCTCGGGGTCGACCTGTTCTTCCTGATCAGCGGGTTCGTCATCTGCATGAGCGCGTGGGGGCGCTCACCACGTGACTTCTTCATCTCCCGGGTGACCCGCCTGTACCCGATGTACTGGATCGCGATCGTGGTGTCGGCGTGCGTCGTCTACACGGTCGACACGCCGTTCGGCCGTCCCAATCCGCGGGTGCTGTTCTCCAACTTCACGATGCTCCAGATGCCGCTCGGGATGGAGAGCCTGGACCCGGTCTACTGGACCCTCTGGCCCGAGCTGTGCTTCTACCTGGCCTTCGCGGTCGTGGTGTGGAAGGGCCTCACCTACCAGCGCGTCGTGGTCTTCTGCGGGGTATGGACGGTCGCCGCGGTGCTCACGCCCGCCGCGGGCGTGCCGCTGCTGACGGTGTTGGTCAACCCGGCGTCGGCGCCGTACTTCATTGCCGGCATGGCCTTCTACCTCATGTACCGGTTCCGGCCGACCCCGGTCCTGTGGGGCGTCGTCGGCATGTCGTGGTTGCTGTCGCTGCACTTCCTTCTGAACCCGCACGGTCGCAACAACTGGGCCACGTGGGCGCCCTGGCGCGGCTGGCTGGTGCTGGTGGTCACGGTGTTCTTCCTGCTCATAGCTGCCATCGCGCTGGGCTGGACGCGGCGGATCCGCTGGCGCGGGCTGACCGTCGCGGGGACGCTGACCTTCCCGCTGTACCTGCTGCACGACGTCATCGGCATGACCATCGTGCACCACTACGGCACGAAGGTGGACCCCTGGGTGCTGGTCGGGGTCACGGTCGCCGGTCTCATCGTCCTGTCGTACCTGGTGCAGCGTTTCCTCGAACGTCCGCTCGCGAAGTTCGTGGGACGGTCGCTGCGGAGCGCGGCCTTCGACCTTCCGCTCGGGCGTCCCCGGGGCAGCTGCTGAAAGAAGAGGGGGGGGTGAGGGCCCTCGTCCAAGAGGGCGAGCAGGCTGTCGGGGGCACCGGTGCGGCTGACGATGTGGAGCCGGTCGGGGTGTGCGAGCTTGCGGTAGATCTCGACGTCGGTGTGGTTCTCGTCGGCAAGGTCCATGGCGTACTTCCGTGAAGCGGAGCGGCTGCGGGCGGTGGGAGCGGCACCGCGGGCGCGCCCAGGCGGCGAGGGCTGGTGGCCTGGCTCACTGGTGAGTGCCGTCGTCACCCCGCGCAGGCCCGCAGCAGTGCACCGCCGTCGACGGGGCCCGCCCGAGAGACGTCGGCGGGGTGCGCGGACGGGACCCGTACGCCATGCTCCGGGCGACAAAGCAGACCGACATGCCCAGAATCGTCCTGGAACATTCCCCCGGGAGAGGTGGGCGACATGGGCGATCCCGCTGGTGACGACAGCGACGAACTCTCGCTGCTCCGGGCCCGGGTGGCCGCCCTCGAAGCGGACCGGACCGCCGCCCCGCCGCCCCGCCACCGCCTCCGCTCCTTCTGCGCCGCCCTGCTCATCGTGATCGGCTGCCTCCTCGTCCCGCTGGGCATCGTCGCCTCCTGGACCGCGGACATCGTCGGCGACACCGACCGCTACGTGCAGACGGTCACCCCCCTCGCCTCGGACCCGGACGTCCAGGCCGCCGTCGCCGACCGGGTCACCACCGCCGTCATGGAGCACGTCGACCTGCCCGCCCTGCTCCAGGGCGTGGCACCCGACCAGCGCCCCCTCGCGGAGAAGGCCCTCGGCGCCCTGGGCGACTCGCTGCAGAGCGCGGTCGCCAGCTTCGTCCACGACCGGGCGCAGGACGTGGTCGCCTCCTCGGCGTTCAAGACGATCTGGGTCGATGCCAACCGGACGATCCACACCTCCCTCGACCGGGCGCTGACCGGCAGCGACGACGGAGCCGTGAAGATCGAGACGGACGAGGTCACCATCGACCTGGCGCCGCTGATCGAGCGGGTGAAGGAACGCCTCGTCGACTCCGGGCTCACGGTCGCGGGCAGCATCCCCGAGATCCACACCGACTTCACGGTGGTCAGGTCCGATGACATCGGCAAGGTGAAGACCGGTTTCGGGCTGCTGCAACTGCTGGGCGTGTGGCTGCCGGTGATCGCCGTGCTGCTCGTCGCGGGCGGCGTGCTGCTCGCCGTGCGCCGCCGTCGCACCCTGATCGCCGCGGCCCTCGGCGTCGCCGTCGCGGCGCTCGTCCTCGGCGTCGCCCTCACCGTCTTCCGCACGGTCTACCTGAACGCCCTGCCCGCCGACGTCTCCCCCGCAGCCGCCGGAGCCGTCTACGACACCCTGATCCGCTTCCTCCGCACCTCGGTCCGGGTGTTCGCGACCCTCGGCGTCCTGATCGCCCTCGCCGCCTGGCTCTCCGGCCCGAGCCGCCCCGCCGTGCTCACCCGCGGCCTCTGGCACTCCGGCATCACCGCGACCCGGGCCACCGCCGACCGCGCGGGCCTGCGGCTGGGCCCGGTGGGGCCGTTCGTCCGCCAGTACCGCACCTGGATCACCTGGATCCTCGTCGCGGCGGCTGCCGCGGCCTGCGTCTTCTGGCCCCACCCCACCGGCTGGGTCATCGTCGGCATCGCCCTCGGCCTGCTCTTCGCCCTGGCCGTGACGGCCTTCCTGGCGGAGGAACCCGTCGAGCACGCGCCGTAGCCGGGGCACGCCCCTACCGGCACGCAGGGCGCACGGGCACGTTCGTACCGGCGCGGGCGTGCGCTCCGGAGCACGGGCGGGCGGGTTTCCGGCTCGGGGGCGTCCCCTCCCGCACCTCCGTGCGCACCGCGGCGCACGTCGACACCGCGCCGCGCCAAGGACCTCCGCACCGGAGGCCCGCGCGCCTAGAATCGACTTCCATGTCGATCCCTGACGAGCTGCTCGTCGACGTCGCCGCCACCGTGGAATCCGGGCGGAGCAACCAGATGTCCCTGACCGTGGTCGCGGGAGGCGTGGTCATCACCGGGCGGTTGGCGCCCGAAGCCCTGTGGAGACAGCGGGTGTCGGAGGTCCTGACGGACTCGGACCGGCTGGGCGAGTTCTCCCGGGTGTTCTCGCCGGTGGACCGCAAGCACGACGAGCCCCCCACCCACCTCCACTTCCACCTCGCCCGGATCCTCCAGGGCACGGTGGGCATGCCCGCGACCGGCGGGATGTACCGGGTCGCCATCGCCGACGTCAGCGCCTGGACGGTGGGGGACTTCAGCTACTCCGACAGCTGATCGGCACGGCTACTGCTTGACCCCGGACACCACGAGGAACGGCGGGTGCCCCGCCTCCGCGGGGTCGCCCCCGAGCTGCGCCGACCGGTGGGTGAGGACCGGTTCGTGGACGTCCAGGTCGGTGAAGCCGGCCTTGCCGAGCACGTCGAGGTAGGTCTGGCACGGCCAGTGGTGGTCGACGAACTCCAGCGGGCCGCCCGTGCCGGGCCGTTCGCGACGGGACCGTCGCCGCTCGCCCTTGGTGTAGACGCGACCGGGTTCGCCGCTGCGGAAGGTGGAGAACCGGATGCCCGTGGTGCGGGGGTTGGCGTCCAGGACGGCGCACCGGCCGCCCGGCCGCAGCACCCGGTGCATCTCGGCGGCGATGTCGTGCAGCACGGCGACCTCGCCGGCGGTGACGAAGACGAAGCAGGCCATGGCGGCGTCGACGGAACCGTCGGCGAGGAAAGCGGGTCCCTCGTCGCCGATCAGCCGGTAGTCGATCCGAGGGTGCGGGCGTCGCGCGCGGGCGACCTCCAGCATGCGGGGCGAGACGTCGACGGCCACCACGCTCGCTCCGGAGGCCTCCACGACCCGGGTGGCGACCTTGCCGGGCCCGCAGCCGTAGTCCAGGACCGTGCGGACCGCGGAGGAGCCGATGCCGAGGGCGTGGAAGACGGCCGGGTAGCCGATCAGGCGCTCGGGCAGGTCGTCGTACGCCTCGATCGCCTCGGCGGGGTCGGAGTCGTCGACGGGCCCGGCGGGGCCCTGCCGGTCGGTGCCGCTGAAGGCGTGGGGGGTCATGTGAAGGGCCTTTCCGCTCTCGGCGTCCGCTCGCGACTTCCGCCGGTGATCCACTTCGTCCGGAACGTACTGGTCGGAGGAGCGGTAGGACAGGGCCTCGGCGTTCCGCTCACCCGGGTGGGCCAATGCGGGGGGCGACCGTCGGGCGCCTCGCCCCGCCCCGTGCGTTGATGGGGAGGAACGTCGAGAAGCACCGCCGACCGAAGGGGAAGCCGTGGCGCTCCACGAGATGAAGGGCCCGACGAGCGCGGACGCGGCCACGGACGTGTTCGCCTCCGCCCTCAGCGAGCGGGTCCTGCCGAAGCACCGGATGCCGGAGGACTCCAACCTCCCCAGGGTCGTCTACGCCATGCTCCACAACGAGCTGCTGCTCGACGGCAACGCGGCGCAGAACCTGGCGACCTTCTGCACCACGTGGACGGACGACGAGGTGCGCCGGCTGATGGGCGAGTGCCTCGACAAGAACATGATCGACAAGGACGAGTACCCGCAGACCGCCGAGATCGAGTCGCGGTGCGTGAACATCCTGGCCGACCTGTGGAACGCCCCCGGCAGCGCGACCGGTGAGGGCACCGCGATCGGCTGCTCCACCACCGGCTCCAGCGAGGCCGCCATGCTCGGGGGGCTCGCCCTGAAGTGGCGGTGGCGCGAACGGCGGCGCGCCGAGGGCAAGTCCACCGACCGCCCCAACCTCGTCACCGGTCCCGTGCAGATCTGCTGGGACAAGTTCGCCCGGTACTTCGACGTCGAACTGCGGCAGGTCCCCCTGGAGCCCGGTGCCACCGGGCTGCGTCCGCACCAACTCCGCGACCACGTCGACGAGAACACCATCGGCGTCGTCGCCATCCTCGGCGTCACCTTCACCTGCGACTACGAGCCGGTCGCCGAGCTCGCCGCCGAACTCGACCGCATCCAGCAGGAGACGGGACTCGACGTCCCGATCCACGTCGACGCGGCCAGCGGCGGCTTCATCGCCCCGTTCCTCCACCGCGACCTCGTCTGGGACTTCCGGCTCCCGCGGGTCTCCTCCATCAACGCCTCCGGCCACAAGTACGGCCTCGCGCCGCTCGGCGTGGGCTGGGCCGTCTGGCGCAGTGCGGACCTGTTGCCGGAGGACCTCGTCTTCCGCGTGAACTACCTGGGCGGCGACATCCCGACCTTCGCGCTGAACTTCTCCCGTCCCGGCGGCGAGATCATCGCCCAGTACTACACCTTCCTCCGCCTGGGACGGGCCGGTTACCGGCGCGTCCAGCAGGCCTGTGCGCTGACCGCCCAGTACCTGGCCGAAAAGGTCGCGGCCATGGGTCCGTTCACCCTGCTCTACGACGGGAAGGGGGCGCTGCCGGCCGTCTCCTACACCCTCACCGACCCGGCGGGCGCGGGCTTCAGCCTCTACGACCTCTCCGACCAGCTCCGGATGCGCGGCTGGCAGGTCCCGGCGTACCCGCTGCCCGCCGACCGGCAGGAGACGGTCATCCAGCGCGTCCTGATCCGGCACGGCATCGGTCGCGACGAGATCGACCTCCTGGTCCAGGACCTCCGCCGCTCCCTGGACCGGCTGACGAAGGGCGTGCCGGCGGACGCGCAGCGCGGTGGATTCCACCACTGAGACGACCTCGCAGGACCGGTGCCGGAGCACCCGCCCGGCACCGGTCAGGATTCGAGAAGCGCCGTGCCCGGAGCCGCCGCTAGCGTGAGGGCCATGGACATCACCATTCACACCAGCGTCCTGCCGCACGAGGACCCGGACGCCTCCCTGGCGTTCTACCGGGACGCCCTCGGCTTCGAGGTCCGGAGCGACGTCGGGCAGGGCGCGATGCGCTGGATCACGGTCGGCCCCGTCGGCCGGCCGGACACGTCCATCCTGCTGGCCCCGCCGGCCGCCGACCCGGGCGTCACCGAGGCCGAGCGGCGCACCATCGCCGAGATGATGGCCAAGGGCACCTACGGCTGGATCCTCCTCGCCGCCCCGGACCTCGACGCCGTCTTCGAGAAGGTGCGGGCCGCCGACGCGGAGGTCGTGCAGGAGCCGACGGAGCAGCCGTACGGGGTCCGCGACTGTGCGTTCCGCGACCCCGCGGGCAATCTGATCCGCATCCAGCAAGTGCGCTGACCCCGCCGGACCGGACGGTTCCCGCGGGTGTCGCGGCCCCTCGACGGCCCGCGGCTCCCCCCACCTCCCGCCGAGAGGAGTTCCCGTGTGCCACCCGGGATGGGCGCGCGCCCGCACCACCGCGCAACGCCTGGACGACTTCGCACGACTGCGCCGCGTGCGCGACCGGATCGACCGCGAGCACGACCGCCCCCTGGACGTCCTGGCACTGGCCCGCGACGCGGGCACGACGGCCGGCCTGCTGAGCCGCCGGTTCCGGGCCGCGTACGGGGACACCCCGTACGGCTACCTCCTCCGGCGCCGGGCGGAGCGTGCGGCGGTGCTGCGGCACCACACCACGACACCCCCGCCCACCCCGCGGGAACGACCCGACACGGAGAGGTCATCGAGATGACGGAGGCGCCGCCGCGCGGACTCGCGCAGCGCCTGGAGGACACCCGTGCACGGCTGGAGGAGGACGTCGACCTCTGGATCGCCTCGGCGGGCCCCTCGGAGGCTCCCGGAGCCCACCTCGTCCCGCTCTCCTTCCTGTGGGACGGGACCGCGCTCCTGATCTCGACGCCGCGCGCCTCGATCACCGGCCGCAACCTGCTCGCGGACGGTCGGGTGCGCGCCGCCCTCGGCCCGACCCGCGACGTCGTCCTCGTCGACGGCACCGCCGAACCGGTGGACCTGGCCGACCTCCCTCCCGGAACGGGCGAGGCGTTCAAGGCCAAGACGGGCTTCGATCCGCGCGAACTCAAAGACTCCTACCAGTACTTCCTGATCCGACCGCACCGCGTGCAGGCCTGGCGCGAGGCGAACGAACTGCAGGGCCGCACCCTGATGCGCAACGGCGCATGGCTGGCCTGACCACCCCACGGAGAGAGGACCCCACCATGACCGACGAGCAGGCTTCCGGCACGTCCCGCGAAGGCTTCACGGCGGAGGAGCGGGACGCGATGAAGGAGCGCGCCAAGGAACTGAAGGCGACCACCCGTCGCGGTGCGCGCGGAGCGAAGGCGGACACCGAACCGGAGGTCCTCGCGAAGATGGCCGAGATGCCGGACGAGGACCGGGTCCTCGCCGAGCGGGTGCACGCCCTCGTCAAGGAGAACGCGCCGCAGCTCACCGCGAAGCTCTGGTACGGCATGCCGGCCTACGCCAGGGACGGCAAGGTCGTCTGCTTCTTCCAGAGCGCCCAGAAGTTCAAGTCCCGCTACGCGACGCTCGGCTTCAGCGACCAGGCCGGTCTCGACGAGGACGTCATGTGGCCCACCGCGTACGCCCTCACGGCCCTGAACCCCGCCACCGAGAAGCGCATCGCCGCCCTCCTCGCCCGGGCCGCGGGCTGAGCGGGGCGACAACCTGCGCGGGTCCTCGACGCCGTTCGGGCGGGCATTTCGAGAAAAGTCCGCGACGAGCGATGAGTTCCTTCATGATCGACAGTCGTCATACACGGTTGGTGCGCGACGGCCCCGGACGGGGGCGCGGCGTGCGGGCCGCTCCACACCGGACACGAGACACTGAGGATCTGGCATGCGCACTCTCATCAGCACCGCGTTCATCTCGCTCGACGGCGTCGTCGAGGCCCCCGGTGGCGAGCCCGGTTACCGCAACTCGGGGTGGACCTTCAAGCACACGGAGTTCCTGCCCGAGGCGTTCGAGATCAAGGAGCGGGAGCAGAAGGAGTCCACCGCCATCCTGATGGGCCGCACCAGCTACGAGGCCTTCAGCCCCGTGTGGCCGGACATGGCGGACTTCGCCGACTACAAGACGATGCCGAAGTACGTCGTCTCCACCACGCTCACCGAGGACGACCTGGTCGACAACTGGGGCGAGACCACGATCCTGCGCTCGCTCGACGAGGTCGCCGCCCTGAAGGAGACCGAGGGCGGCCCGATCATCGTCCACGGCAGTGCCTCCCTCAACCAGGCCCTTTCCGACGCCGGACTGATCGACCGCTACCACCTCCTCGTCTTCCCGCTGCTGCTCGGCGCCGGCAAGCGCCTGTTCAGCACGACGGACAAGGACGTGCGGAAGCTGAAGCTGGTCGAGCACGAGGCCTACCCCAACGGTCTGCAGAAGAACGTCTTCGACGTCGTCCGCTGATGCGCGCCGCGGCGCCGGGCGCCCGTGAGGGCCCGGGCGGGCGGACCGGGCCCCGCGCCTCCTTCTCCCCCCCGGCCCGGCTTCGGCCCGGCCCGGCCCCGTTCCCCGGGCCGCGCGGACACGGCTCGCCCCCCGCTCCGGCTCAGGTCACGGGGACAGGAACGCCGTGACGACACCGGTCAGTTCGGGGTGGGCCAGGACGTCGTAGTGGCTCGCGCCGGGAAGGACGGCCAGTCGGGCGCCCGCAGGGTCCGCCCCGTTGAAGCCGGCGTCCTTCAGGCCACCACCGAGCAGGGCGTAGAACTCCACCATGTGTGCGGGGCGGACGGCATCGGCGTCGCCGAAGACGAGCAGGGTGGGCGCGGTGATGGTGGAGACCCCGGTGCTCCAGTCGTAGTCCTGGTGCTTCAGCTCGGCCGTCTTGCCGACCAGCACGGTCCAGTCCTCGGGGCGGGGCGCGAGCCGGGCGTAGAGCTCGTGGAGCGGAGAGTTCTTCAACACCTCGGCGGTCTCGGCACTCATCCCGTCCATCGCGGCGATGACCTCGGGGTGCCAACCGTCCCGCTTGCAGGGCGTGGAGACGACCACGAGCCGTCGCACCGCCTGCGGGTGCCGGACGGCGACCTGGAGCGCCACGTCCGCGCCCGTGGAGTAGCCCAGCAGGTCGGCCCGTTCGATGCCGAGGTGCTTGAGCAGGGCGGCGATGTCGTCCGCCATCAGCTCCGGGCGCAGCGGCCGGTCGATGTCCGCCGTGCGTCCGTGCCCCTGCAGGTCCACCAGGATCACCCGGTGGGCCTCCGCGAGCCGCGGCACCAACGGGGCGAACGTCTCTCCGGAACCCAGGCCGCCGTGCAGGAGGACCAGCGGTTCACCGGAACCGTGCTCCTCGACGTACAGGGACAGACCGTTGACCTCTGCGTAGCTCACTGTTCTCCCCTTCGGCGTGATCGTCGTGTTGCCACCGGGAGTGCGGACTCCGGCGGTGCGTGAAACTCATCGGGGGTTCCGCCGCCCCCGGGCGTGATCGGGGCGCCCACGGGTGCACCCGGTTTCGGGGCGGGCGGCCCGGCAGCCGGGGGCGCCGGGGACGGGAGGGGCGCGGAACCCGTGGCGGTGGGCAGCGGTCGCCGCCGTCACGAGAGGAGGGCGAGGACCAGCCGCCCCGGGAAGAGGTAGAAGGTGGCGGCCAGGCTCGCGGCGAAGACCGGCAGTGCGACCGCCACGCCGAGCGGCAGCCACAGGACGGACCAGAACCCGAGGAGCTCGCCCTCGCCCCCACGGCCCCGCAGGTACCAGACGCGCTGCTGCGGCAAGGGCTCCGCGGAGGGGGCACCCGTCTTCCGCGCCCGTTCGTACCGTCGCCCGGAGACGTCGACGACGGCGTACACGTCCCGGCGGCCCGAGGAGGTCGCTTCCGAGCGGTCGAAGTCCGCGAGGGTCAGATGGCTCCGGCGGATCAGGCGCCACAGGCGGGGCGCCCAGGAGGCGAGGTGGAAGCCCGACACCACGGCGACGCCCGGTGGTACGTAGCCGGCGGCGAGGTAGAGGACTGCGCCGGTCCGGTCGCCCACGGCGAACAGCACGGCCGCGTACCCGATGAATGCGGCGGCCAGTCCCGAGAGCGCCAGCTTGTCCTGGTCGATCCGGTCACGCGGCGGCGGCACCGGGGCCGTCGGGAGCCGAGCGGGGTGGCCGCTGGCGATCGGGAGGGAGCCCTCGCGCAGGCGCACCGCGTCCGCCGCGCACACCGGGACGTCGCGCCGGGTCCCGGCGGGAGGCATCCAGGGGACTTCGGCGGTCGACGGTCCGTGCCGGGGATCGAAGAAGCAGGGCGGCAGTCGCGCGGGCGGCGGTCCGCCCGCCAGGCGGGACTCCAGGCAGGCCATGGCGTACCGACCGTCGTCCAGGTGCCGGAGGACGCCTTCGCGGTCGTTCCGGCGCAGGGACCGGCAGGCCGCCTCGTACGCGTCGAGGGCGCGCGTCCAGTCCGTTACCGCGTCCGGCGGCGTTCCGGGGGTTCCCGGTTGGAAGGGGTGGGCGGCCAGCAGTTCGCCGAAGGCCATCACCTCGACCATGAGGCCCTGATCCCGCTCCGTCCGCCGTTTCCCGAGGTGTCGCACGGTCCCTCCCGTGGTCTCGTCGTGTGCCGTGGCCCTCTCCACCGGGCGGACGCGGCAGCTGCCGGTGCACGCCCGGGCACGGGTGCCGTTCCCCACGACGCCGGACGGCAGCGGGGCCGCGACGACGCCCGGACGGTGTGCACCCCGCCGTACGGGACGCACCGGAGGGAGCTCCCGCCTCCGGGCCCATCGGTGCCTCCCTCCGCGCCGGGCCCGGCCCCGCTGCCCATGGTCTCCGGGCCGTGGGAGGGGCACCATGCCGTCGACCAGCAGAACGCCCCCGCCCTCGTTGCCGGCGGACGGTTTCCGTTCGGTCGGCCGGGACGTGCACCTGGAGAACGATCCTGACGGTCCGTTCGTTCTGCCCGGTCGGCTCCTCGTCGAGGAGCATCAGGAGGGTGGCGCGGCGGCGCTCGGGGCGAGGGCGTCGTCGTAGAGGCGGAACAGCCGGGGGCGGCCGGGTTCCCGGTCGCCCCGCTCGTCCCGCTCGGCGAGGGCCTCCCAGCACTCTGCGGCCAGGGCCCGGGCGCGGCTGCCGGGCCAGGGCCGGGGGAGCAGTTCGGGGGGCAGCAGGGGGTCGGGTTCCATGGCGGTGGTGAAGGCCGCCGCCAGTTCGATCGCGTACGTCAGGAGCTCGGTGTCCGTGGGGCGTTCCGGGCCGGACAGCCGGGCCAAGCGGTCCGTGGCCAGGGCGGCGAGGGCCTCGTGGCGGTCCGCGATCTGCCGGAGCGGCCAGAGCAGGGCGGCCAGCCGGTCCGGGGCGTCCTCGTCCCCGACCCGGAGGTCGCGGCTGGTGAGGCGGGTGAGGGAGGACAGGACGTCCAGGTGGCGGGCGTGTGCGTCGACGATGTCGCCGATGGCGTTGGCGCTGACGTAGAGCCCGCCCTGGAGGGGCGCGGCGCCGAGGTGGACCAGGGTGTCGCGCAGGGCGTCGCGGGCCTGCCTGGCGGTCTCGGGGACGGCGAAGGCGAAGAGGTGCCAGGTGCCGTCCCAGGGGGCGAGCCCCCGGTCCTGCCGGTAGGCGTGGCGCACGTACTCCACGTCCGGAGCGATGGCCCCGGTGGCGTCGACGGTGGCGTGCAGACGTGCCTTGCGGCCCCGCCCCTCGTGGGTGAACCGCCCTTCCGCGACGAGCCGTTTGATGCAGAGCCGGACCTGTTGGTCGGTCATGCCGAGGGCCTCGGCGACGGCGTACAGCTCGCCCGCGTCGACGGTGCCGTCCTCGCGGACGAGGGCGAACACCAGGGTCCGGGTGCCGATTCCGGGCGCGGCGGGTTCCCGGCCGGTCGCCGCCGCGGTCTCGTCGGTCATCGTCGCTGCTCCTTCGTGCCGTCCGGACCCGCAGGGACCGCGCGATGCATCGTAGTCACGGCACCGAAGCCCATCAGGTCCCGGAGGAACGGGGTCTGCTCGGTGTGCACGGCGGTGTAGCCGTGGCGCTCGTACAGGGCTTTGGCCCGCGGGTTGACGTCGATGACGTCCAGGCGGACCCGCGAGCACCCGTGTGCCGCGGCGATCTCGCCGATCTCGGCGAGCAGCAGGGTGCCGATGCCGGCACCCCGGTGGGCGGGGTGGACGGCGATGCCGTCCATGACGAGTTCTCCCGGCTCGGCAGTGCGTTCGAGCAGTGCCAGCACGGCGAGCCGTGGCAGGCCGCGGAGCGGCCCGTAGGCGGAGAGCACGTCGCGCACCCCGCCGCCGGTGAGGCCGCGACCGCCGAGTTGGTAGCCGGCCACGCCCGTGACGTGGCCGTCGTCGGGGTCGAGCGCGACGACGGCGCGGTCGTGGTGGAGGTGGCGGGCGATGAAGGCCCGGCCCCGTTCGGCCGGGCCGAGGGCGGCTCCGAGTTTGCGCCCGAAGGCCTCCCAGTACAGCTCGGCGACCTGTGCCTCGGCGCCCCGGGGCACGCCGTGTCCGATGACGGGTGCGGTGTCCATGCTCCTCTGCTCCTTCTTCCTCTTGCCTCGCCCTTCATGAGTGAACATAGTACGGTCGTCATGAAAACGATCGTTTGTGAATCGATAGTTAATGGGGGGCAGATGTCGAAGGGAACACGGGGCGGGGCTCCGACGCGCCGCCGCCGGGCGCTGCGAGCCGTGCTCGCGACCCTGGCCGCACTGGCGGTCACGGCGACCGGTCTGGTGGGTCTCGTGGTCTGGCAGCACACCTACGAGCTGCGGGAAGAAGCGGTCACCGTGCGGCACGGCGGCCGAACCCTGCACGGTGTGCTGGCCCTGCCCGAACGGGGGAAGGGACCCTTCCCCCTCGTGGTCTTCGTCCACGGGGACGGCCCGGTCGACGCCACCCACGACACCTTCTACCGGCCGATCTGGGAGGCCTTCGCCAGGGCCGGGTACGCCTCGCTGTCCTGGAACAAACCGGGCGTGGCCGGCGCACCGGGCGACTGGCTCGACCAGACCATGGACGACCGGGCCCGGGAGGCCGTCGACGCGATCGCCTGGGCCCGGCGGCGACCGGAGGTCGACGGCGGCCGGATCGGCCTGTGGGGCGCCAGCCAGGCCGGCTGGGTGTTGCCCAAGATCGCCGCCGAGGACGGTCGGATCCGTTTCGCCGTCGCCGTCTCGCCCGCCGTCAACTGGCATCAGCAGGGCCGCTACAACCTCCTCGCCGAACTGCGCCGCGACGGCGCCTCCGAGCCCGAGGTCGCCGCCGCCCTGCGCCGCCGCGAGACCGTACTGGAACTGCTCGGGCGGGGCGCCGCCTACGAGGAGTACGTACGGGAGGTCGGGGACCCGCAGGGCATGACGGCCGCCCGCTGGCGGTTCGTCTCCAAGAACCACACCGCCGACGCCAGCGCCGACCTGCCGGCCCTGCGCGGCGTTCCCGTCCTGCTGGTGCTCGCCGGGCACGACGTGAACGTGGACACCGCCGACACCGAGGCCGCCTACCGCCGTCTGCTCCCCGGACCGTCACTGCGCGTCGCCCGTTACCCCGGCGCCGCCCACGGCCTGGTCAAGCACGAGGTGGAGGCCTCACCCCTGCGCCTGACCCTGACCGCGCTGTGCGCGCCGCGGGCCCTCTTCGCCGAGGGCTTCCTGGCCGACCAGCAGCACTTCCTGTCCGCCCTGGACGCCGGAGGGGCGAGCCGGTGACCACCGGGCCCGCAGGGGCCGCACGACGGGCCGACTCCCGTGGGGCGCCCCTAATCCTCCGGAAACCAGTCGCGGCCCTGGGCCCAGTGGGTCACCCAGCCCGTGAAACCGGGGGTGCCCGGCATCAGGGCGTCGGGGGACGGGGAGCCGAAGGGCACCGCGCCCTCGCCGGAGATCTGCCAGACGTGACCGCGCTGCGGACCGGTGACGATCAGGTGCCAGTACATGCCGCAGCCGTCGGTGCCCAGCAGCAGCGATCCGTGGTCGAACACGGGGGCCGTCCGGGCCTCGAACTCCTCCATCGACAGCGCCGTTTCGTCGTCCTCCTCCCACAGCCATGCCACCGTCAGCGGGAAGGGCTCGGCAAGCAGACGCTCGGGACGGTACGCACCCCAGTCCGGGGGCGTCTGCGAGAGGGGCAGCAGGCCGTAGTGGGGCGGCCCGGCGCGCAGTCCGTCGCAGATCTCAGCCGCGAAGGTGCGGTACGGCTCCGGGAGCACGATGCGGTGCTCCGCCTCGAAGGACCGCACCGTCTCCCAGCCGGCCGGCGGCTCCGCCCCGGGGCGGGAGGCGAAGACCTCGCGGAGGGCGGCCAGTTCGGCGGGCTCGCATGTTTCCGTGTTCATGCCGCTCATCATGCAAGGTCCGCAGGGGGCGGCCCGTCCGGGAGCGCCCGATGCCGAGTGGCCGCGCTTCGCGCTTCGCCCGGCATCCCGTCGTGCCGCTCGTGGCCCGAGCGCGGCACCGGGGATTCGAGGGATCTGGACGACGAACGCCCCCGGACCACTGATCGTCGGCTTCCTCCGCCCCGTGCGCCTGCGCGCGACCGGCACGTTCCACGAACGCTGTGTACCCGCCCCGTCCGACGAAGGGCCCAGGGGCCCGACAGACGCCCGGGGAGGTCCGCTGGTTGTGCTGGAGCCGGTTCCGCACCCCTTCCGTGCGGACGCCGAGGCCCGTGGCGACCGAGCCGATCCCTGCTGCCGGGGCGACCGGCGCAGCACGCTCGCGTCCCTCTCGAACGGGGCGGAGTGGTGCTTCGTCCCCACCGGGAAGGAGATGAACGTTCGGTTTGACGGGATTCGACCCCCTCATGTTCCTGCAATGCCACATCCTGGGCCGTTGCCTTCGTTGTCGTGCTGCCGCTCCCTGGGAGATTTTCTTCTTGGCGAGCGGACGAGCGCTTCGGGGCGAGTGGGAAACCCTTCGAAGATGCTCCGGCTCGCTGTTGTCGATTCGTGTGGACGGCGGGAGCGGCTGGACCGTGCCGCTCACCGAGACCCGCGCCACAGCCGGGCTGTCCGAGGCCGTGGCTCGTCGAAGCCCCGTCCAAGGAGAAGTGACCATGGATCCCACGACCAGTGGACGAACCTTCCGGAAGTTGTGGGCAGCCACCGCCACCTCGAATCTTTCGGACGGGATAAGCCTGGCCGCAGCGCCCCTGCTCGCGGCCACCGTGACCCACGACCCGGTGCTGATCGCCGGCATCACCGTAGCGCAGCGGGCCCCCTGGCTGGTCCTGGCCTTCGTCTCCGGCGCCCTTGCGGACCGCCTGGATCGAAGGCGTGTTGCGCAGGTGGCGAACTGGATCCGTGCTGCCGGATTCGTGGCCCTCGCGCTCGCGGTCCTCGGCGACGCCGTCTCCGTGCCGCTGCTCTACGTGGTCTTCTTCGCCATCGGGACGGCCGAGACGCTCTACGACAGCTCCTCGTCCGCGTGGCTGCCGACGTTGGTTGCCCCGGACGACCTGAGCCGGGCCAACGGACGGCTGCAGACCACGTTCGTCATCTGCAACGAGTTCATCGGACCGCCGTTGGGCGGATTCCTCTTCGCCTCTGCGACCGCGGCCCCGTTCATGCTCGGAGCCACTGGTTATGTGGCCGCCGTCGGTCTGTTGGCGCTGATCCCGGCGGCAACCCGACGCCGGCACACGCCGTCCGCGGAGCCCCTGACGGCGAAGGGCGTCGCCGCGGACATCGTCGTCGGCGCGCGGTGGTACCGGTCGTCGCCGACGTTGCGGTCATTGAGCGTCGTCGCAGCGATGGGCAACGCCGTCAACGCCGCCACCTACGGCATCCTCGTGCTGCTCGCCACCGACGTACTGGGTGTCGCCGCGGGCTGGTACGGCGTCCTGCTCGCGGCGGGTGCCACGGGTGCGGTCCTCGGCGGCCTGGTGGCCCGCAAGGTCGGCGAGTGGATGCCGATCGGCACGCTCATTCTGGTGACGAACCTGCTGTCGGCCGGATCCACCGTCGGCATGGGGCTGGCCGTCAGCCCAGAGGCCACCGTTGCCTTCATGGCGGTGGACGGCTTCGCCGTCCTGATCCAGAACGTCCAGGTCGTCACCCTTCGACAGCAGATCGTGCCGAACGAACTGATGGGCCGTGTCACCTCGGTCTACCGGTCCGTTGCCGTGGGCGCCTTCACCGTTGGCGGAATCGCGGGCGGTTTGGTGGCGAAGTTCTTTGGAATCCCCGCGGCCTTCTCCGTCGGCGGTGCTGCCATGGCGCTCACTGCCTTCATGGTCCTGCCTGTGCTGAACGACGAGCGTCTCGCCCAACTGAAAGAAGAGGCAGTTGCTCGGGAAGAGGCCTCCGGGGACCGCCGTGCAGGGGCTTCGGCATGACGCCTTGCAGCGGGGGCGGTGCGGACAGAGAAGCCTTGCCGCTGCTCTTCGGGGAACGGACTCGTCTGCCATCCCGTACCTGGCCTCCCGAGCAATGGAGTTGAGCCGGCTGAGGTCCTTCTCCATCGACCGCACCGAAGCGGCCAACCGGTTTCGACCCGATGCGGCTTGCGGTGCAGCCGATGTCCCGTACACACGAGCCGGCACAGCGCGCCCATGCCCAGCATGCTGAAATCATTTTGGAGGGAGGCGAGTTGCTCATTCCTGCCGTGCACTCGGCCGTCCCGCGAGCCACGTGCCTGCCGCCGGTCCGCAGGGGGGACGCGCGGCTCGGTTCCCACGAGGTCACTCCGGAACCGTCGTGTCGGGCTCGCCGAGGAGGTCCGAGGTGGCCAGTAGATAGCCGAGCTGCGCCCGATTGGTGCTTCCGAGCTGCTCGGCGATCTTCGCGATGTGCGACCGGCACGTCCGGACGCTCATGCCGAGGCGCCGGGCGATGGCTTCGTCGACGTAACCGGAGATCAGCAGCTGGCAGATGGTCCGGCGGATGCTCGGGACCACGCTGGGCTCCTCCCTGCTTCGACCCCTGGGAGCGAGTGGGGTCGCGCGCTGCCAGGCGTGCTCGTAGACGTCCACGAGAAAGGTGATGAGGGCCTGGTTGCGGACTTCGAGTGCGCTCTGCCGGTCGCTGCGGGCCGGGATGAACGCCACTTCCCGATCGAAGATGATCAACCGCTCGAAGAGCTCGTCCAGCGTGCGGACCTGGGCCCGGGCGCCGGCGTCAGTGACCTGATGGACGTATTCCATGGTTGCCGGGTTGTGACGCACGGTGTGCTGGTACAAGGTCCGCAAACGGACCCCGCGGGCGAGCAGGTCTCGACTTCGCTGCAGGGCCTCGGTCAGGACCGTCACGGAGCGGCTTCCTCCGGGCTGTGCCGTCAGCAGCTCGGAGGTGCACCTCTCGGTGGCATCGTCGATGGCGGCATTGATGGCCGGCAGGCCCGTGAGCATCACCAGGTCCGTGGTGGGGCGCTGCTGGGCGTTGTAGAGCGTCTCGATCGGATCCAGGGCCCGCTGCAGTCCTTGAGCGATCGCCTGCCGCTGGTGGATCTCCTCCTCGATGGGGCGCACGAGCATGGCGAGGGCGGAGGACGGGCGGATGGGCGTCAGTGACTGCTCGGTGCCGGGGACGGGCTGGAGGAGCTGTAGCCGCAGGAGACAGGCAGGGGCGGAAGACTGATCGGCGAGGCCGGCACGGACCGCGTTCAGGTAGTACTCGACACCGTTCCCGCAGGGCGTGCCGCCGTTATGGCAATCAGTGCCCGATTCACATGCCTCGCGCATGTTCGGCCTCCTGCAATGTCACTTCATGAGCACCTTCAATTCTTGTACGGCTGAGGCCCTCATTTGCTGCGGGCAAGCGTCCGCGAGCAATGAAGCTCCTTCGTGAGCCTACCGGGCTGGCACTCGTGTTCATGGTGTCGTTCACGCTCTTCGCAACCACCGGCCCTGTCGATCCCGATTCGGCGGGCACCGGCACTCGCGCTTCTGCCGGTGTTTTTTTGGGGCCCCGGATCCCGGGCGGGAACGAGCGATTTGCTGGGGCCGCTGGCCGGATGTGGCGTCGACGTACCGGAAGAACATGCGATTTCGCCATCACCGGGTGAACCGCCGCGAGGACGGGGCCCTCTCCCCGCGCCTCGTAACACACTTCGCGGCGGACGAGCCGGCCGTCTGCCCCGTATCCGTCGGGTTGGCTGCTCCTGTTCCCTGTTCCCTGTTCCCCGAAGCACGCGATTGCGCCCCGTGGCATTGCCCGAACACGTGGTACGACGTGTTGTCGGGGCACTTCCCG
Organism: Streptomyces sp. NPDC058877; assembly: GCF_042742855.1. Taxonomy (NCBI): domain Bacteria; kingdom Bacillati; phylum Actinomycetota; class Actinomycetes; order Kitasatosporales; family Streptomycetaceae; genus Streptomyces; species Streptomyces sp. NPDC058877. Next base: position 71,237 of record NZ_JBHYMF010000007.1, read on the forward strand.
CCTCCAACGGATGCCATCCCGTCGACTGCGTGTCCTCACCGCGGCAGGTCGGGGACTCGCCCTGGCGGCGCCTAGACCCCGGCGCGTCCGGTGGAGCCGAGGCGCCGCTGGACGAGGAAGCGCACGAAGGCCCAGATCGCGGCGGCGTTGACCAGGGCGCCGATCAGGACGGCGGCGTGGAAACCGAGGGCCGACCACGCCTCCGGCCCGGCGGCCGTGGTGTCGGGGGTCCAGTCGGCCGGGAGCGGAGTGTTCTCGGGGGAGAGCTCCGTAGGCAGCGGGGTGGGCGGCTGCTCGCCGTGGTGGGGCACCACTGCGGGCGCCGGGTCTGCCGAAGCGGCCTTCACCGCGGGGCCGAAGAAGCCCAGGAGCAGCAGGCTCACGGGGGCGGTGGCCAGCAGCGGCCAGATCCCGGCGAAGCCGGCGTCGCCGGTGCGCCCGATCGCGTACGTCCCGAGCTCCAGCGCCAGCACGAGGGCCAGGTAGCCGCCGGGCACCCACATCTCGGCCTTGGACCAGCGCCGTTCCATCGCGTTCCCCTTCCCGTTCCGCTCGTTGTGCGATCAGTTTCGAGGGGCTGGGGTTCCGTCGCCTGAGCGCGCCTACTCATCCCTGCCGGGCTCCTACTCGGGCCGGGGCGTGCGGATGTGCCGGTGCTCCGGGCCGCCTGCCGGCAGTGGCCGCGGGCCTTCCGCCTGCGGCCGTCCCGGCGGTGACCGATCGGTCCATGACGGTCAGGACGTCCCGTGCCCGGTCGTCGTGTTGCCGGGGGCCCGTCGATGTGAACGCGTACACCTCGTCGAGGCGGCATGCCTCCGCGGAACTCGCCGACCTGCTGTCCGAGCACTTCACGGTCTTCACCTACGACCGCCGTGGCCGCGGCGACAGCGGCGACGGGCCGTCCTACGACGTGCGGCACGAGGCCGAGGACCTGGACGCGCTGATCGAGCGCGCGGGCGGCGAGGCCGTGCTCTTCGGCATGTCCTCCGGCGCCGTGCTGGCGCTGGAGGCCGCGGCCCGGGGAGCGCCGTGACCCGGCTCGCCCTGTACGAGCCGCCCTTCGTCACCGACGACAGCCGCCCGCCGCTGCCCGCCGACTACGTCGCCCACCTGGAAGGGCTCGTGGAACGGGGCGCGCACGGCGATGCGGTGGCCTACTTCCTGACCGCGGCCGTGGGCCTGCCGGCCGAGGCGGTCGCCGGCATGCGGCAGGCCCCCTTCTGGGCCGACCTGGAGGCCACCGCCCCCACGCTGCCCTACGACGGACGGATCATGGGCGAGACCATGTCCGGCCGCCCCTCCCCGCCGACCGCTGGCGGACGGTGACGGTCCCCGTCCTCGTCGGCAGCGGTGACGCGGGCGCCCCGCACATGCTCACCGGAGCTCGGGAACTCGCCGCGCTCGGAGAGGACTTCACCCTCCAGGTCTTCCCCGGCCAGGAGCACTCCATCGACCCGAAGGTCCTCGCCCCCGCCCTGACGGCCTTCCTCACCGCCGAGGAGCAGGCATGAGCAAGGTCTTCGCCAGCCCGGGCATGTCCCTCGACGGCGTCGCGCCGACCCTCGGCCTCGAACCCGCACGGGTGGTCGCCTCTCCCCGGGTCACCCACCTCACCTATCTGCTCACCGCCCCCCGCACCTAGCGAATGGGGCAAGGGCGAAGGCCCGGGGCCGAGTCCGGGCTGCCCCCCGACCGGCCGTGCGGTCGACGGGAACACCGAGGAGGATGTGACGACCGAACCCGAACGCACGGCGGGCAGGTCCTCCGGCACCACACGGTGGCGACCCGCCGATTCCCCCGGAGGTACCCACATGAGTGCGACGGCACTCCCCGCCACCGCTGCCGGCGGACTGCCCGGCCCGCTCGTCAGCACCGGTTGGCTGGCCGCACGGCAGGGGACGGGCACGGTGCTCTTCGACGCCTCCGTCGGAGCCCACCGGGGCGCGGCCCGGCGCATCCCCGGGGCCCGGCCCTTCGACCTCGACGGGGAACTGTCCGACCACACCTCCGCCGTGCCGCACACCCTGCCCGGCGCCCAGCCGTTCACCGAGGCCGTGCGCGCGCTCGGCGTGCACGACACCGACACGGTCGTCGTCTACGACGCGCAGGGCATCTACTCCAGCGCCCGCGCCTGGTGGATGCTGCGCACCATGGGCTTCGACCGGGTCGCCGTCCTCGACGGCGGCTTGCCCGCCTGGACCGCGGCCGGCCATCCGGTCGAACCCGTGCCCGCCGCGTACGACGGCCCGCGCGGCACCTTCACCGCCCGGCCCCGGCCGGGTCTGGTCGTGGACGCCGACGCCGTCACCGCCGTCCTCGCCGACCCGGCCGCCGCCGTCCTCGACGCCCGCACCCGCGAGCGGTACGCCGGCACCGCGCCCGAGCCGCGCCCGGGCCTGCGCGGCGGCCACATGCCCGGTTCCGTCAGCCTGCCCTTCGGCGAACTCCAGCGGGACGGCGGGCTGATGCGGCCGGCGGACGAGCTGCGCACCGCGTTCGAGGCCGCGGTGGGCAAGCGCGAGCGGTTGTACTTCAGTTGCGGCTCCGGGGTCACCGCCTGCGTCCTCGCGCTCGGGGCCACCCTCGCCGGTTACCGCGACCTCGCCGTGTACGACGGCTCGTGGAGCGAGTGGGGCCTGCCCTCCGGCCGGCCGGTGGCCACCGGCGGGGCGGCCTGAGCGAGCGACTCACCGTCAGGAGCGCGGAGGTGAGCGACGGTCGGCGAAGCGGTGCTCGGACGGACCGGTGCTCGGACGGACCGGTGGCGTCGAACCGCTTGCAGGCGGGGGCGACCTCCTCGGGCCTGGCGGTCGCCGTGGACCTCGGTGGGGCGGACCGGTTTCCTCATCCGGGGTCAGGCGACCGGGGAACCGTCCCGGGACCGGGGTCGTGTCAAGAGTCGTCCCCGTCGTCGCTCCGGCGCTCTCGATGCGCCCGAGCGGTACGGGGAGAACGGGGAGAACGGGGGAGAAATGGAATACGGCCCTGTGACGGGCGGTCGGGTGCTCCGCCGCCGGTCCTTCCGGGTGCTCGCGCTGCTCGTCCTCGCGCTGTTCGGGGGCGGGTCCGCCTTGGCCCTCCACGACGCGCTGCTGCGGGACGACCCGGACGGTTGGATCGCTGCGGCGCTGCTGCTCGTCTCCGGTTCGTGCTGCTACCGCGTCATGCGCTCCCGAGTGCACCTCGGCGAGAACTCCCTCACCGTGGTCAATCCGCTGTTCAGCTACGAGGTGCCTTACGGGGCGATCCGGAAGATCGAGGTCGGTTCGTCCGGGAGCCTGACCGTGCTCCCCAAGGAGACCGTGGCGGACGCCGAGGACGACGGATACCTCGCCGTCGGATTCGCCGGCTCGCTGCTCGACAGGGTCTTCAAGAGCTCGGACGAGGCGGCCGTGGAGCTCAAGAAGCACCACAAGCGGCGGCGACGTGCGCCGGGGGCGAACGGCCCGGTACGACGCCGGCTGGTTGCCGATGCCGTGGCGGAGGCGATGCTGCTGTCAGCGGCCGTCTGCGCGGCGTGCGCCGTGGCCCTGCGCCAGTGACGACGGCGTAGGGAGCAGGTCGGACGGCTCGTGCGGGGCCTCCAGCGGGATCGGCGGGCGGCTGGGTGTCTTCGCGGGGCCGGGTGGGACGGGCGTGGCGGAGCGGCTCCGGAGACCCTGACCTGCGGGCGCGCCGCGGAAAGCCGGTTGCTATCCTCCCCGGCACTGGACGCGGGGGACTCAGGCCTGGTGGGGGACACTACCGGTGGCCCTCGCTCATCACGGCCGCCCGCTGACGCGCGCGGCCTCTTCGGGGAGGGCCGTACCGTGCAACAGACATCGAGGTCTCGTCACATACTCGCCGGCGCGGTGGGCGTCGCGCTCACCGTCACCGTGGGGACCCTCGCCGTCCCGGCCCTCGCCGCACCGGCCGTGGCAGCGACGGCCGCCGCTTCAGCCGACGGCGCCTCGGTGGCTGCCGCCACCGAGGCGGCCCCGGTCCCGTATCCGCTCGACTCCACTCTCTGGAGCGCCGGCGCGACGGGCTTCCTGACGGGGGGACCGGGCAGCGACGGCCACGAGTACCGGTGGACGAGGTACGCGGACGGCTCTTCGACCGTCCTGCCGCACCTCTTCGTCCAGGGCTCCCGCGGCTCCGACGTCGTCGTCTTCGGAGACGGCTTCAACTACACCCTGCGGGACATGGCCACCGGCGCGGACCTCCTCGCCGTCGACCTGCGGACCGTGGGCACCGCCGGCGCCGACTACAGCGGAGTCGCCGGCGCGACCCTCTTCGCCACGACTTCCGGGACCACCGGTGAGGACCTCCACCTCCTCACCAGGACCGACGGTGAACCGGCGGACCGGACGGTGACCGGCCTGCCCGCGGACGCCACCCGAGTGCGCGCCTCCGCAGTCCCGTCCGAACCCGGCCGCGCCCTGCTGACCTACCAGAGCGGCGGCAAGCGGTACTGGGCGCTGCTCGACCTCGCCACCGGTGCGGCCACCGACCATCGCGAGATCGTCACCACGGGACAGTGGGGCGGCTGGCCCACCCTGTCGAAGACGCACGTCGCCTGGGTCGAGTACGACTCCTCCTCGCGGGCGTCGGTGGTCGTCGTCGAGCGCGGAACCGGCAAGACCCAGCGCGTCCCCCTGGGTACCGCGGGCCGCGTCTCGGTCGGCCTGGTCGGGGACTGGGTGACGTACGCGGAGCACGACGGCCTCGGCGCGTACGAGCCGAACCCCCTCTACTCGCTGACCGCCCGCTCCCTGACGACCGGGACCACGCGCAAGCTCCTGGACCACGTGAAGGGAGAGGTCTCCGGGCCCGACGGGACGCAGCTCGTACGCGGCGGCACGGCGGCACAGGGCGAGGGCCTCTACCGGATCCGTACCGGCGCCGACGGCGTCCCGGTCGCCGAACCGGCCGCGAGCACCGGCGAGCCGACCAAGGTCACGCTCCTGGGCCACGAGGTTCCTTCGGTGATCAACGCCGACCCCGCCGAGGGCCCCGTCCGGCTGGACTGGCGCCTGTCCCGGACCAACGTGGCGATGGCGGTCACGCTGCGCCACGTCCAGAGCGGGGAGACGAAGAGGGCGGACGTGTACCCCTCGGGGGACTTGGTCGACGACCCCCACATCGCCCGCCTCGACTGGAACGGTGACGTCGACCTGAACGGCGAGCGGGGCACGCCGACCGGGGCGCCCAGCGGTGCGTACACCTGGGAGATCAAGGCCAAACCGCTCAACGGCATCGGACCGGACCTCGTCGCCTCCGGCACGTTCACGCTCACCCGCGAGCCCGCCCCGCACGACTACGACGACGACGGCTCGCCGGACGTACTGCGCCGGGACGGCTCGGGGCGGCTGTGGATGAGCGACACCTACTACGCGTACGACGACCTCACCCAGTATCCGGAGAAGCTCGTCGGCTGGGGTTGGAACGTCTATGACCAGATCGAGGCGGTGGGTGATGTCGCGGGTGCTTCGGTCGGTGATCTGGTCGCCCGTGATGGGGACGGTGTCCTTTGGGAGTACCTGGGCAAGGGTGACGGCACGTTCGCTCCTCGTACGAGGATCGGTGGTGGTTGGCAGGTCTACAACAAGATCACTGGTGGTAGTGACCTCGATGGTGACGGGAGGTCCGACCTCCTTGCCACTGATGCGTCCGGTGGCCTGTGGTTCTACAAGGGCACCGGTGACTGGCGTGCTCCCTTCGCGCCGCGGGTGAAGATCGGTTGGGGTTGGGGCGTCTACAACCAGATCACTGCCGTGGGTGACGTCGCGGGTGCCTCGGCCGGTGACCTGGTCGCCCGTGATGGGGACGGCGTCCTGTGGCTGTACCTGGGCAAGGGCGACGGCACGTTCGCGCAGCGTACGAAGATCGGCGGCGGTTGGAACGCGTACACCCACCTCGTCGGCATCGGCGACGCCGACCGCGACGGCCGCAACGACCTGTACGCCAGCGGCTCCAGAACCGGCAGCTCCTACCTCTACCAGGGCACGGGCGGCTGGCGTGCTCCCTTCCGCTCCCGCGAGGCGGTCGCCGAGCACTTCTGGGAGTACCGCACGTACAACCTCTTCATCTGATCGTGAGTCTGACCGGGCGTTGCGCAGCGCTGCGCGCACCACACGCATCGCGCCTCAGCGCACGCCCGGCACCCCAGGAAGGAACACACGTGCCTCACGCACGACCCGTCCGCCGTCGGCTCTTCTCCGCCGTCGCCACGGTGTTCGCCGTCACCGTCGGAGCCAGCGCCCTGACCGCCCCGGCAGCCGAGGGTGCGACCACAGGTACGACGTCGGGTACGACGACGGCCGACGCCACGGCCACGCAGGACGTCATCTCGTTCCCGCGCGGCGACGAGATCTTCGGGGCCACCTCGTCGGGCTTCCTGACCCTCGGCGACACGGCGTCCGACCGGCGCTGGGTACCGGCGGACGGGTCCGCTCCGAAGGAGCTGTCGTCGCGATTCCCCCTCCAGGGCACCGGCTCCGGGGACCTCATGGGCATGCAGGTGGGCGACGACGCCAAGCTCGTGGACATCTCCAACGGCCAACAGCTGACGAGCGTCTTCCTCGGCCCGAGAGAGAGCCTCCGGCAGTACGTGGGCGCCGCCGGCCAGGCCCTCTTCACCACCTCCGACAACGCGATCGGAGGCAAGGACCTCCACATGCACACCCAGGGCGTCGGGCAGGAGCCGGTGACCGACCTCCCCGCGGGTGCCACGGGCATGACCGTCAGGGCGGGCACGGCCCACCACGGCCTGCTGACCTACTCCACCGGCACGGGCACGGGGACCAAGTAGTTCCTGGGCCTCGTCGACCTCGCCACCGGCGCGGTGACCGAGACGTACCCCCGCACCACGACCGGCGCGAGCGGGGACATCGCCGTTTCGGCGACGCACGTCGCCTGGGTCGAGTACACGGACCAGTACGCGGGGACGATCGTCGTCCTCAACCGCTCGAACGGTACGAAGCAGAGCTTCAAGCTCGGCAGCGAGTGGGCGTACGGGACCGAGATCGGCCTGGTCGGCGACTGGGTGACCTACGGCACGGTCAACGGCCTCAGCGCCGGCGCACCGAGCGCCCTGCACGCGCTGACCGCCCGTAACCTGACGGACGGAACGACCACCCGCAAGCTCCTCGACCACCTGACCTCGGCCGCCATGGCGCCCGATGGCACGAAGATCGTGCGCGGCGGCACGGTCGCCCAGGGCGAGGGCGTCTACCGGATCGCACTCGGCGCGGACGGCACGCCGACCGCCACCCTCGTGACGAGCTCCGGGCCCACCGTGCTCACGCTGCTCTCCTCGAACGTTCCCGCCGCCGTGGACCTCGACCAGAACGATGGCCAGACGAAGTTCTCCTGGACCCTGTCCCGGCGCAACGTCGAGGGCTCGATGACGCTCCGTCACGTCCCCACGGGCAAGAGCGTGCGGTACGACTTCACCGCCTCGTCGAGCACGGGCCCGAGGGTCGTCGGCTTCACCTGGGACGGACTCCTCCCCAACGCCGAGGGCCTCAAGGAGTTCGCCCCCAGCGGCGACTACGCCTGGGAGCTCAACGCCACCCCGAGCAACGGCATCGGCCCGGACCTCAAGGAGACCGGCACCTTCGAGGTCGCCCGCGCGGCCGGCGCGCACGACCACACCGACAACGGCAGCTCCGACCTGCTGGCCCGTGACGCCTCCGGTGTGCTGTGGCGCGACGACACCATGAAGGCGGAGACCGCGCCGGTTCCGTACGGGACGGGTACGGATCGGCTGGGGCTGGCAGATCTACAACCAGGTGGAGGCCATCGGCAGCATCGCCGGCTCCCCCGCCGGAGACCTGGTCGCCCGCGACGAGTCCGGCGTCCTGTGGCTGTACGAGGGCAAGGGCGACGGCACCTACGCCCCTCGGGTGAGGATCGGCGGCGGCTGGGGTGTCTTCACCCACCTCGTCGGCATCGGCGACGCCGACCGCGACGGCCGCGCCGACCTCTACGCGGTCGGAGCCTCGGGCGCCAGGTTCTACGCGGGCACCGGCGACACGGCCGCCCCGTTCAAGCCCGGCGTGTCCGCGTCCCCGCACACGAACGCCACGGACCTCGACTCGGTGTTCTAACCGCACGGAACGGCGGCCCGGACCGTCTTCCCGACGGAACGGGCCTCGACACCCCGGGTGGTGGCGAGGGCGGATACGAGCGGCAGCCCGTATCCGCCCTCGTCCGGGTACTCGTTGGCGGCGAGGTCCAGGTCGTAGTCGCCGTTCGAGTCGACCTTCAGCCAGACCTTCGATTCCTTTTGAGCTTGGCCGTGTCGATGTTCAGGACGGTCTTGACGTCGAAGGACAGGACCAGGCCCACGCCCTTGCCGATCGCGTTCGTGACGGTGCCGATGATGCTCTTGGGGTCCTTGGGCTTGGCCAGGTCGTCGATGATCTCCTTGGCGGCCTTCCACATGGCGCGGTGGAGTTCATCGGCGAGGTCGCGGTTCAGGTCGACGGCCGCCTCGGCGTACTCGCGCAGGATGTTCGCGAGGTTGTCGGCCGTGTCCTTCAGCACCGCCAGGACGGGTTCGCTACCGGTCGGGACGCGGGGCGTGCCCGGGCCGGAGTCGGCGGTCTGCGCCCACTGGTACCCGACGCGCTGTTGGCCCCATGGTGGCCTCGCGTCGGTCGATTCGGCGAAGCCCTTGGTGACGGCTGTTCACCGTCCCTACTGGCCCGTTGTGGCACGGGTTTCCGTTCAGGGGCCGGTGGAGGCGTCGCGCTCCTCCGGTGGGTGACGCCGCGCCCTCCAACGTCGGCGGGCCCAGTCGCCGGCTTCGCCGATGGCAGCCATCACTGCGGCGGACGCGGCGCTCGCCGTGAGGCCGGCCGGGTGGCCCGTCGCGTGCCCCAGGAGCCAGAGGGCCAGGGTGAGAACGGCCCACCAGGCGGTGAGCGATACGGCCTCACGGCGCGCGCGGCTGGTCCGAGGTGCTTTTGCGGGCATGAGGTCAGGAGCCCTCGCGCGGGGCCACGACCGGGCGGCGCCGGCGCGTGCGGACGGTCAGGCTCAGGAACAGGCAGCCGGCGACGGCGAGCACACCGCCGGCCGCCGTGCAGGCGAGGGTGAGGTCGGGGGAGGCGCCCGCTATGCGGGGGAGCGAGTTGGTGGGGGCGGTGGCATAGATCAGCAGGAGGGCCCAGCCGCGTGGTCGTACGGGAGCCAGTCGGTGGCGCAGCCGCTCGGGGACCCGGTTCGTGGCCATGGCCAGGCCCGCCGGCAGCACCGTGAGCGAGAAGAACACGAGGCCGAACCACTGCCATGTCATGGGGCTGCCTCCTGGGGTGCGGGCACAGCGCGGCCGTGTGGGCAGCCGACGATTGCCGAGGTGGTGACGCCGTACAACGGGTGCTGGCGTGGTGACGACCCTACCGAGGCCGCGGGAGGCCGCGTCAGGGGCCGAGCCGTCTGTCCGCACGGGGCAATGCTGCCGGGGTCCGGCAATGTGTTCCCCCGTGTGGGATGACATGCTCGGTCCTGTGCCGAGGCGAGGCCGCGGAGGATCAAGGCGGTCTCATGCCGTCTCGTTCGTCTGCTCGCACCGTTCGTGCTGCCTGCGGCCTCACTGCTGGGGGCATCGGCCCCTTCCTGGGGGCCGGGCGATGTGACAAGCGTGCTCGCCCGTGGCACCGCGGCTCGGAGCCTCGCGCAACCAAAAGGGGAGGGACATGGACCGGCTGTGGGACGTGCTGGGCGACGTCGCCCAGCTGATCATGGGGCCGGTGGTGGCGTGGACCGTCTGGGGATGGCTCAGTCACCCCGAGCGGGCTCCCGCGTGGGCGGCTCGTGGCCCGCTGTGGGCGGTGCGCTGCTGGGTGGCGGGTTTCGTGCTCCTGGGGATCTGGATGGGGAGCAGCGGTGTGTACGGCCTGACCGGGCTGACGGAGCCCTGGGTGGTCGGCTTCTGCCGTGCCGCCGGCCCGATGCTCTACCTCCTCGTCGTCTGGCTCCCCTTCGTCCACGGGGCGATGCGGCGTGGTGACGGGCGGTCGCCGGTTTCCGGCGCGGCCGAAGGGGCGTTGGAAGGGGGCCGGGACGATGACGGGTCGCCGAAGGGCCACGTGGCGTGAGGCGGGGTGGGTGCTCGCGGGGTGTTGGGCGGTGTGCGGCCTGGCGGGGGGACTGCTGTCCTTCGTCGGCGAGCCGTCACCCCCGGTCGCCTTCGCGGTGCTGGTGGTGCTCGTGCACTGGTTCTGGCGGCGTCGGGACTGGGGTGCGGGTGTGTGCGCCGGTTGCGCGGGTTCCGTCGTCGTCTTCGGCGCGGTGGAGCTCCTGCGGCCGTTGACGGGCCGGGGCGTGGCGGATCCGCTCGCCACCGGGCTGGGGGCTTCGGTCACCGTCGTCGTCTTCACAGTGATCGCAGGGGCAAGGGCAGTTCGAGCGGGGAGGTCGAGTGTCTGAGGTTTCATCGCGTCTCGCCCTGCCGGCGGCTGCGGGTTCCGTACGTCGGCGTACGGTCTGGCACCGGGCGTGGGGCGCGTGCGCGGCTCTTCTGGGCCTCGCTATGACCCTGCTTGCGGGGGCGATTCTCCTGGGCGTGGTGCCGGAGCTGATCGAAGACGAACGGGCTTATGCCGCTGCCTCTCCGTGTCCCGCTTCCGCGGGCGCGGCCGAGGACTGTCTCCGTGACGTGACGGCGACCGTCGTGAGCACGGTGATCAAGGACGAGGTCACGTACGAGGAGTTCTCGGTGCGCCTCCGGGGCCCGCGCGAGGTCTCGGGCGATGTCGACATGGGCGCGCCCGGCCCGCTGCTGGGGGATTTGCGGCCGGGCGACGTCGTGACCGTCACGCTGTGGCAGGACTACGCGGTCGCCGTGACCAAGGACGGCCGCTCCCAGGAGACGGCCGACACCCCGCTGGGTGAGCCACAGCTCGTGACCGCGGTGGGGTCGGCGCTGCTGTCGGTCGGTGCCTTCACCGCTTACGCCGGGGGCCGGGTGGTCACCGGTGCTCGCCGCTACGGGCAACGAGGACTTCCCCGGCTCCTCGTGGTCCACGGCAAGGTGGCGTTCGGCGCGATGCTGTGCGCTGTGCCGGCCATGATCGTGGGGGACCTCGCCGGCGTCCCGCTTCAGGCAGTCGTCTGGCTCGCTCTGCTGCCCGTGGTCTGGTGGTTCGTGCGCCGACGCGAGATCCGGGGCCGGGGTCGGCATGCCGCTCCGGCGCTCCAGGACCGGTGAGCGACAACTGACGGGCGGTCGCACCCCCGGAACGTCGGGGCAGGGCCCGAGCCGAGAGCGGAGGCGTTCGTGTTCGGCGCCCGCCCTCCCCCGTCGTGTGGGCTGCCGGGCGGCGTCGATCCGGACGAGAACGGCGGTGTGGTCCGCGTACGAACCATCCCTTGAGCGGCTTCGTCCGCCCGGGAGGATGGCGTCCCGCCGAGTGGTGTAGCCGATCAAGCTGGCGGAATCCGCAGGTCGTGGCCCGATTCGCCCTCGCCGGCGGCCCTGTTGGGGCTCGCCGAGCCGGGACCAGCGGTGATCGCACGACGGACCGCAGCGGCACGTCCCGGACGGCTCCGAAGCGGAGGCGACGGACCGTGATCGGCTACACCACGACGGGGGACACGACCTACGGACGGTCGGCGACCACGACGATGAACCAGCCGCCGAGGGTCTCCTCGCCGGTGTGCGCGGGCCCTTCGGCCGCCGTCGACGTCCCGTCGTCGGGGGTGCGCGCCGTCGCGGGTGCGGTGTGCTCGGTTCCAGGGCCTCGCCGCCGACCAGTTTCCCGGTCGCGGCGAGGCCGGTATGCCGTGACCGGGCACGGCGGCGGCCCTACAACTTGCTCATCTTGGCGTACGGACTGAGGATCCGCTCTTGCGTCGAGCCGAAATCCACGACAGTCGCGATCCCGCCCTCGACGCCGATGACCCGGCCGAGGCCGTACACGTCGTGCGTGACCTGGTCGCCTACGGCGAACTGCTTGGGAGGCAGCGTGACCGGGGCCTTGAAGGGGCTGGTGGGCAAATAGCGCTTCGGTGCACTGGGCTTTGTCATTGCCGCCAGTATGCGCCCCGCGCGCATCCGTTCGCTGCGGCCGTACACGTCCGCAGCGCGGGGCCGCCGCGAAGGGGCTCGACGAAAACAACAGCTCCAGGTCGCTGACCGGCGGTTTTGGAGTTTCGGTACGGTACGGGCCAGGGGCGGCTGCAGGGGAGCGATCCGGAGGTCACCGAGGCCGTTCCGCGCCTTCCATATCCGGCGGCGGCCGAGACGTCGGCGGCTCTGCGGCTCTGTCCGAGGAGGTGACGCCGACCGGACTCCCGCCCCGGATCGACGACGTGCCCCCGCCCGTCTCCGGGCCCGCCCGGTCTCGGCGGGTTCCTGACGCCGGTACGGACAGCGATGTGGGGGGCCGTCTGACGGACGGGGCGGGCCGTACGCCGTCGCGGACGGTCCTCGACACCCCCCGACCACGACGACTGGTCGACCGCACCGTGTCCTTCGGCGCTGCTCACATGCCCCTGGGCCACGCGGCGCTGATCCCGAAGGGGCCTCGCCCGCGCATGCGTGCGTGGTTCTCCGTCGAAACCCGGCGGAATCGACGACGGGCGACCCCGCCTCAGTCCGAGTCCGGTGGCGGGGCTGATTCCGCGGCGCGGCGGTACTCGGCGTTGATGCGCTGGGCTTCTTCGAGTTGGTCTTCGAGGATGATGATGCGGCAGGCGGCTTCGATGGGGGTGCCCTGATCGACGAGCTCCCGGGCACGTGCGGCAATGCGCAACTGGTAGCGGGAGTAGCGGCGGTGGCCGCCCTCGGAGCGGAGCGGGGTGATGAGGCGGGCTTCGCCGATGGCGCGAAGGAAACCTTGGGTGGTGCCGAGCATTTCGGCAGCCCTGCCCATGGTGTAGGCGGGGTAGTCGTCGTCGTCGAGACGCCCGTACGAGTCATCTGCTGTCATTTGCACCTCTCTGTGAAACGCGTAGAGGGGCCCTGGTGCCGTACGGCAC